>NZ_PSVD01000040.1:0-5270 GCF_002932035.1 Rathayibacter sp. AY1F6
GCCTCCTTCTTCCGCCCGTCCCCGCGCACGCTGGCGCTCGCCGTCTCCGGCGGGCTCGTCGTCGTGGCCGTCGCGTCGAGCCTGAGCCTCACCGTCGGCGGGCAGGGTGGAGCGGGTGGAGCGAGGGGGCACAGAGAGGTCTCACGGGTCGGCGGCTCGGCGGGGGACCGGGCTCGGGAGCAGGGGAAGCGGCTATGTCACCAGGCGGGGGTGGGAGATCCGTCAGACGGGCCTCCGAAAGCGCTCCGAATAACAGTACGGTAACGAGCGGCGCGTGTCACGCCCGATCGCGTCCGTCTGTGATCACTAGACCGCCTAGGAAGTGGTCCCCGGTGCGTAATCGGGCGCATCCGGAAGGCCGAAGGCGCGCTCGAGCGTCTCGATGCCGGAGTCGTGCAGGTACCCGGAGAGCTGGGTCCCGACGTACCGCAGGTGGTACGGCTCCGACTCGTACCCCGTGATCGGAGTGGCGTCGGGCTTGTAGCGCACAAGGAAGCCGAAGCGATGGGCGTTGGCGCCGACCCACTGCCCCTCCGGAGTGTCGCCCCAGCAGATCTCGAGCGCGCACGCGCCCGACGCTCCCACCACGTCGACCGCCCAGCCGGTCTGGTGCTCGCTGTGCCCCGGGCGCGCACTCGTCGCATCCGCTCCCGCCTGCCCGCGCGAGGACACCCAGCCCGCGTAGACGCTGACCTGGGTGTCGTAGGAGCGGTAGGCGCTCTGCACCGCCAGCGAGAGGCCGGCCTCGGAGCGGGCGGCGGCGAAGAGCGGGACGAGGGCGTCCGCGGTCGCCTGGCGCATCGGCTGCCGATTGACGTAGGGCACGTCGGGGAAGGTCAGGTCGGCGGGGACGTAGTCGACCGGCGCGAGCGTCCGCAGCTTGTTGACGACGACCCAGGTGCTCGCCGGGTCGTCGACGGACTGCGCGGTGAGGTCGATCCCGGAGGCGGTGGGAGTGGGTGTGGGAGTCGGAGTGGCGGTCGGCTCCGCTGTGGGCGCCGAAGTGGTCGCGGCGGCGGAGGGCGACGGAGCGGGCGGCGCCGTCGAGGGGGTCGGCGAGGGCGCCGGCGCTCCGTTCCCGATGGCGGCTCCGACCCCCAGCGCGGTCAGGCCCGCCGCGGCGGCCACACCCCCGATGACCAGGGCTCGGCGGCGGACGGGGCGCCCATCGGTCGGCTCGTTCTCGTTCGACGTCATCCTCCGAGCCTAGACAGACCCGTTCCTGCGCATCTGCTGAAGCACCGGCGATCGGTTCTGTCCACCCGTGCCCCTCCACGCGGGTCGCGCATATCCTCTAAGGATTCACATAAGCAGACCCCCTAGCTTGAGTGACAGCCACGACTCCGTGTGCGACCGCCCCCTCGGCCGCACGGCCCCCCACGGAGCCGTCGATGGAAGGACCCCATGCTCCGACCCCTCACCGCACCCTCCGTCCCTCTCGCCGCCCTCGCTCGGACGCTCGAGATCGGCGACGAGGGCGGCCTGACGGCCGAGATCAGCGGAGTGACGCTGATCGCCTCCGACGTCGAGCCCGGCGACCTCTTCGTCGCCCTGCCCGGGGTCAACCGCCACGGGGCCGAGTTCGTCGAGCAGGCCGTGGCCCGCGGCGCCTCCGCCGTGCTGACCGACACCGCGGGCGCCGATGCCGCGCGCGCGACGGGTCTGCCCGTCCTCGTGGTCGACGACCCCCGCTCCCGCCTGGGCGCCGTCGCCGCCGCCGTCTACGGGACGGCCGAGCGCTCCCCCGTGCTGCTCGGCGTGACCGGCACCAACGGCAAGACGTCGACCGTCCACATGCTCGAGGGGATCCTCCGCCAGCTCGGCGTCGTGCCCGGCCTCAGCTCGACCGCTGAGCGTCACATCGGCGACACCTCGGTGACCAGCGGCCTGACCACCCCGGAGGCGACGGAGCTGCACGCGCTCGTCGCCCGCATGGAGGAGGAGGGCGTCGGCGCGGCCGCGATCGAGGTCAGCGCCCAGGCGCTCACCCGCCACCGCGTCGACGGCGTGGTCTTCGACGTCGCCGGCTTCACGAACCTCAGCCACGACCACCTCGACGACTACGGCGACATGGACACCTACTTCGGCGAGAAGGCCCAGCTGTTCCAGCCCGATCGCGCGCGCCGGGCCGTCGTCTCGCTCGACTCCCCCGCGGGCGCGCGCCTCGTCGAGGTCGCCGGCGTGCCGGTCACCACGATCACCTCCCTCCCGGGCGTCGACGCCGACTGGACCGTGACGGTGCTCGAGCAGGAGTTCGGCCGCACCCGCTTCCGGATCGGCAACCGCGAGGGCCGTGCCATCACGACCTCCGTCCCGATCATCGGCACCCACATGGCCGCCAACGCCGGACTGGCGATCGTGATGCTGATCGAGTCCGGTCGGCCGATCGGCGAGATCCGCGCCGCGCTGCACCGCGACGGCGGAGTGGACGCCTCCCTCCCCGGCCGCACCGAGCGCGTCTCCGGCGACCGCGGCCCCACGGTGTACGTCGACTTCGGACACAGCGCCGACGCCTTCGCCCGCACCCTGGAGGCCGTCCGCGAGGTCACTCCCGGCCGCGTGGTCATGGTGTTCGGCGCCGACGGCGACCGGGACGCGCTCAAGCGCCCGGCCATGGCCGGAGCCGCCGTCCTGGGCAGCGACGTGCTGGTCGTCACCGACCACCACCCGCGCTTCGAGGACCCGGCCTCGATCCGGCGCACCCTCGTCGACGCCGCCCGCGCCGCCCGTCCGGACGCCGAGATCCACGAGGTCGACGACCCCAAGCGCGCCATCCGCGTCGCCGTCTCCCTGGCGCACGAGGGCGACGCCATCCTCTGGGCCGGTCCTGGGCACCAGAACTACCGCGACATCCTCGGCGTGCGCACGCCGTACTCTGCCCGAGCCGAGGCCCGCGCAGCGCTCCGTGAGGCCGGCTGGGCGGACGAGGCGGTCCCCGCTCCGGCCTGATGCACGGCCCCGGCACGGCGGCCCTGAGATCCCGTTCAGGCTCGCCGGACGCTCTGTCGCGCTCTCCGCACGCGGTGTAACTTTGCGCAGCACGCAACGTTTGCGGCGGATCGCCGTGCCTGGACGCGTCCGCCAGACAAGGGGACCACCGTGGCCGACTCCGCCTCCGCTCCATCCGCTCCGACCTCGACGCCGTCCGGCGCCGTGATGTCGCACCGGCAGATCCTGTTCGTCATCTTCGGCCTGATGGCGGGGATGTTCCTCTCCTCGCTCGACCAGACCATCGTCGGCACCTCGATGCGCACCATCGCGGACGACCTCGACGGCCTCTCGCAGCAGGCGTGGGTGACCACCGCCTACCTGATCGTCTCGACGATCGCGACGCCGATCTACGGCAAGCTCTCCGACATCTTCGGACGCCGCCCGCTCTACCTGATCGCGATCGTGCTGTTCCTGATCGGCTCGACGCTCGCCGGCTTCTCGACCTCGATGCTCGGCCTCGCGGGCTTCCGCGCCGTGCAGGGCCTCGGCGCCGGCGGACTCATGTCGCTCGCGCTCACGGTGATGGGCGACATCCTGCCCCCGCGCGAGCGCGCCAAGTACCAGGGCTACTTCCTGGCCGTCTTCGGGATCTCCAGCGTCGTCGGACCGCTCATCGGCGGCCTGCTCGCCGGCACCCCCGAGATCCTCTTCATCACCGGCTGGCGCTGGGTCTTCCTGATCAACCTCCCGATCGGCGCCGTCGCGCTCTTCATCGTCGTGCGGTTCCTCCACCTGCCCAAGCCCGCCGGCAAGCGCTCGGTGCGGATCGACTGGTGGGGCGCCTCCCTCGTCGTCATCGCCGCGGGACCGCTGCTGCTGATCGCCGAGCAGGGCCGCGAGTGGGGCTGGGGCTCGCCGATCGCGTGGGTCTGCTACATCGTCGGCGCGCTGGGCGTCATCGGCTTCATCGCGGCCGAGCGGATGATGGGCGACGACGCGCTCATCCCCCTCAAGCTCTTCCGCTCGCCGACCTTCTCGATGGCGACCGTGCTGGGCGTCCTCGTCGGCTTCGGCATGTTCGGCGGCATGATGGCGATCCCGCTGTACCTGCAGCTGGTGAACGGCGCCACGCCGACCGAGTCCGGCTTCCTGATGCTGCCGATGATCCTCGGCCTGATGATCGCCTCGATCGTCTCGGGTCAGATCATCTCGCGCACGGGCCGCTACCGCGCCTTCCCGATCGTCGGCACCTTCCTGATGTCGGCCGCGTTCTTCTACTTCACCTTCGTGACGATCGACAAGCCGGTGATCTTCATGATGGGCGGGATGCTGATGCTGGGCCTCGGGCTCGGGCAGATGATGCAGACCCTCACCCTGGCCTCGCAGAACTCGGTCGACGTGGCGAACATGGGAGTCGCTACCAGCGCCTCCACGTTCTTCCGCCAGATCGGCGGCACCCTGGGCACCGCCGTGATCTTCTCGGTGCTCTTCAGCCGCATCCCCGACACCATCGCCGCGGCCTTCAAGAACCCGGCGCTCGCGGCGGATCTGCAGCGGGCCGCCACCGACCCCGCCGTCGCCGCGGACCCGGCCAACGCCGGGATCCTGAAGCTGCTGCAGTCGCAGGACACCGCCGCGATCGGCTCCGCGCTCGACGGGGACACCTCGTTCCTGAACACCGCGGACCGCGCCCTGTCGGCCCCGTTCCTGACCGGGTTCAACGACGCGACCGTGACCGTGTTCCAGGTCGCGCTGGGCGTGGTCCTGCTGGCCTTCGTGCTCTCGTGGTTCCTCAAGACCCCGCCGCTGCGCGCGAAGTCGGCCATGCAGGAGGCGCACGACCTCGCGGCCGAGGACAGCGCGGAGGAGCTGCGCCGCACGGACCCGCAGCTGGCCGCGCGCGCCGGGGCCGACCTGGCCGCGGGCAGCATCGAGCCGGACGTCCGGACGGACTCGATCCGCACCGCTCCTCCGCGCGACGGGCACGGCGCCCACCGAGCCTGATCGGGAAGCGCCGACGGACCGCGTCCTGCGCTCCGCTCCTCCCCTCCGAGGCGCCGCCTCCGCCGTCCGGACACCGCCCTCGCTGCGGTGTCCGGACGGGGAGGCGGCGCCTCGCGGTCGTCCGGGGCGCGATGTCCCGCGTTCCGGAGCGAGAGAGCGCTCCACCGGGGCTCTAGGATGGTCGGACCGCTGCCGAAGGAGTCCGCAATGAGCGCCGCCCCCACCCCCTCCCCCGTGACCCCGAGCCTGCTTGGGCAGATCGCCCGCGTCCACCCGCCCGACGTTCGCGACTTGGCCGCCGGCTTTCTCTTCGGGTTCGCCACAGCCGCATGCCT
>NZ_PSVD01000041.1:0-1409 GCF_002932035.1 Rathayibacter sp. AY1F6
AGCAATCTCTGACCACTCCTACCAGCCTTTACAACGGTATGAGTGTAGTGATTATCAAGTTATCGGCTTATTAGTACCGGTCAGCTCCGACAGTCTTTAGTCCTGTCTTCCACATCCGGCCTATCAACCCAGTCGTCTGGCTGGGAGCCTCTCCCCCGAAGGGATGGAAATCTCATCTCGAAGCCGGCTTCCCGCTTAGATGCTTTCAGCGGTTATCCGTTCCGAACGTAGCTAATCAGCGGTGCTCCTGGCGGAACAACTGACACACCAGAGGTTCGTCCATCCCGGTCCTCTCGTACTAGGGATAGATCTTCTCAAATTTCCTGCGCGCGCAGCGGATAGGGACCGAACTGTCTCACGACGTTCTAAACCCAGCTCGCGTACCGCTTTAATGGGCGAACAGCCCAACCCTTGGGACCTACTCCAGCCCCAGGATGCGACGAGCCGACATCGAGGTGCCAAACCATGCCGTCGATATGGACTCTTGGGCAAGATCAGCCTGTTATCCCCGAGGTACCTTTTATCCGTTGAGCGACAGCGCTTCCACAAGCCACTGCCGGATCACTAGTCCCGACTTTCGTCCCTGCTCGACTTGTCAGTCTCACAGTCAAGCTCCCTTGTGCACTTACACTCGCCACCTGATTGCCAACCAGGTTGAGGGAACCTTTGGGCGCCTCCGTTACTCTTTGGGAGGCAACCGCCCCAGTTAAACTACCCATCAGGCACTGTCCCTGAACCCGATTAGGGTCCGAAGTTAGATATCCAGAGTGACCAGAGTGGTATTTCAACAATGACTCCACGAACACTAGCGTGCCCGCTTCAACGTCTCCCACCTATCCTACACAAGCCACACCGAACACCAATACCAAACTATAGTAAAGGTCACGGGGTCTTTCCGTCCTGCTGCGCGTAACGAGCATCTTTACTCGTAATGCAATTTCGCCGAGTTCGCGGTTGAGACAGCTGGGAAGTCGTTACGCCATTCGTGCAGGTCGGAACTTACCCGACAAGGAATTTCGCTACCTTAGGATGGTTATAGTTACCACCGCCGTTTACTGGGGCTTAAATTCTCAGCTTCGCCTTGCGGCTAACCGTTCCTCTTAACCTTCCAGCACCGGGCAGGCGTCAGTCCGTATACATCGTCTTGCGACTTAGCACGGACCTGTGTTTTTAGTAAACAGTCGCTTCCCACTGGTCTCTGCGGCCATCGAACGCTCCCGGAGCAAGTCCGTTCACGCCTCAGGCCCCCCTTCTCCCGAAGTTACGGGGGCATTTTGCCGAGTTCCTTAACCACGATTCTCTCGATCTCCTTAGTATTCTCTACCTGACCACCTGAGTCGGTTTGGGGTACGGGCAGCTAGAACCTCGCGTCGATGCTTTTCTTGGCAGCATAGGATCACCGATTTCGT
>NZ_PSVD01000041.1:1506-5244 GCF_002932035.1 Rathayibacter sp. AY1F6
GTCTTGCGTCTACCCATCAGATCTCAGGCTATATGAACGACGGATTTGCCTATCGTTCGCCCTACATCCTTAGACCGGGACAACCATCGCCCGGCTCGGCTACCTTCCTGCGTCACACCTGTTAATACGCTAAACGCACCAGCACGGGGTCGTACGCTAGGCCCAACGCTTCACCCCGAAGGGATCCATCAAAGGGATTCAGATACTTAGCACTACTGGATTGTCTTGGGCGGTTCTTCGCCGGTACGGGAATATCAACCCGTTGTCCATCGACTACGCCTGTCGGCCTCGCCTTAGGTCCCGACTTACCCAGGGAAGATTAGCTTGACCCTGGAACCCTTGGTCTTCCGGAGGACGGGTTTCTCACCCGTCTTTCGCTACTCATGCCTGCATTCTCACTCGTGTGGCATCCACGGCTGGTTCACACCGCCGCTTCACTCGCCACACGACGCTCTCCTACCCATCAACACGGCTGGACCACGAAGGCCTACCACTAATGTCAATGCCACAACTTCGGTGGCGTGCTTGAGCCCCGTTACATTGTCGGCGCGGAATCACTTGACCAGTGAGCTATTACGCACTCTTTCAAGGGTGGCTGCTTCTAAGCCAACCTCCTGGTTGTCTGTGCAACTCCACATCCTTTCCCACTTAGCACGCGCTTAGGGACCTTAGTTGGTGGTCTGGGTTGTTTCCCTCTCGACTATGAAGCTTATCCCCCACAGTCTCACTGCTGCGCTCTCACTTACCGGCATTCGGAGTTTGGCTGACGTCAGTAAGCTTTTGGGCCCCATCGGCCATCCAGTAGCTCTACCTCCGGCAAGAAACACGCAACGCTGCACCTAAATGCATTTCGGAGAGAACCAGCTATCACGAAGTTTGATTGGCCTTTCACCCCTATCCACAGCTCATCCCCTCCATTTTCAACTGAAGTGGGTTCGGTCCTCCACGACGTCTTACCGTCGCTTCAACCTGGCCATGGATAGATCACTTCGCTTCGGGTCTAGACCCTGCGACTGAATCGCCCTATTCGGACTCGCTTTCGCTACGGCTGCCCCACACGGGTTAACCTCGCCACAGAGCACTAACTCGCAGGCTCATTCTTCAAAAGGCACGCCGTCACCCCTACAAGGAGGCTCCGACGGTTTGTAAGCAAACGGTTTCAGGTACTATTTCACTCCCCTCCCGGGGTACTTTTCACCTTTCCCTCACGGTACTTGTCCGCTATCGGTCATCTGGGAGTATTTAGGCTTATCAGGTGGTCCTGACAGATTCACACGGGATTTCTCGGGCCCCGTGCTACTTGGGATACTCTTCACGCCATAACACCATTTCGACTACGGGGCTCGCACCCGCTCTGGCCAGGCGTTCAAACCTGTTCGTCTATGATGCGCTGTAACGTTCACCGGCCGGCAGACCGGAACGAAAAGTCCCACAACCCCGGCCATGCAACCCCTGCCGGGTATCACACATGACTCGGTTTAGCCTCTTCCGCGTTCGCTCGCCACTACTGACGGAATCACTGTTGTTTTCTCTTCCTGTGGGTACTGAGATGTTTCACTTCCCCACGTTCCCTCTACCCGCCCTATATATTCAGGCGGGAGTCACCAGGTCACCACAAGGGGCCTGGCGGGGTTTCCCCATTCGGAAATCCTCGGATCACAGCTCGTTTATCAGCTCCCCGAGGCTTATCGCAGATTACGACGTCCTTCTTCGGCTCCAGATGCCAAGGCATTCACCGTTTGCTCTTATGAACTTGCTAATCACATGAGTTAAGAAACTACAACTCGAAAAGTTGCAGATCCAATGATTTGCATGACCGCAGCCCGAAAGCCGCGCCATGCGAATCTTGTCGATCCACGACCGAAGCCGTGAATCTAAGATGCTCGCGTCCACTGTGTAGTTCTCAAAATACGGGCGGTATCCCTCTCCCACACACCCAGGCGTGAGAAAAAGATCCGGAGAGTCGACCCCGCCACCCGAAGGCAGCCGGCCCGGTCCCTCAGGACCCAACAGCGTGCATGTACCCGACTCCACCGCCCCGACGCGTTCCCAACCCGAAGGCTGTACTGACGCGAGACGATCTCACCGAGCACCTAGTTCAATGTTCCACCCATGAGCTACCAGCAAAGACATTCGCTTTGATCTGGCGCCTGGAACACCCTGCGGTGTCCAGATGCTCCTTAGAAAGGAGGTGATCCAGCCGCACCTTCCGGTACGGCTACCTTGTTACGACTTAGTCCTAATCACCGATCCCACCTTCGACAGCTCCCTCCTTGCGGTTAGGCCACTGGCTTCGGGTGTTACCGACTTTCATGACTTGACGGGCGGTGTGTACAAGGCCCGGGAACGTATTCACCGCAGCGTTGCTGATCTGCGATTACTAGCGACTCCGACTTCATGAGGTCGAGTTGCAGACCTCAATCCGAACTGAGACCGGCTTTTTGGGATTCGCTCCACCTTACGGTATCGCAGCCCTTTGTACCGGCCATTGTAGCATGCGTGAAGCCCAAGACATAAGGGGCATGATGATTTGACGTCATCCCCACCTTCCTCCGAGTTGACCCCGGCAGTCTCCTATGAGTTCCCACCATGACGTGCTGGCAACATAGAACGAGGGTTGCGCTCGTTGCGGGACTTAACCCAACATCTCACGACACGAGCTGACGACAACCATGCACCACCTGTATACCGACCTTGCGGGGCAACCATTTCTGGAAGTTTCCGGTATATGTCAAGCCTTGGTAAGGTTCTTCGCGTTGCATCGAATTAATCCGCATGCTCCGCCGCTTGTGCGGGCCCCCGTCAATTCCTTTGAGTTTTAGCCTTGCGGCCGTACTCCCCAGGCGGGGAACTTAATGCGTTAGCTGCGACACGGAGACCGTGGAAAGGTCCCCACATCTAGTTCCCAACGTTTACGGCGTGGACTACCAGGGTATCTAATCCTGTTCGCTCCCCACGCTTTCGCTCCTCAGCGTCAGTAACGGCCCAGAGAACTGCCTTCGCCATCGGTGTTCCTCCTGATATCTGCGCATTCCACCGCTACACCAGGAATTCCATTCTCCCCTACCGCACTCTAGTCTGCCCGTACCCACTGCAGGCCCGAGGTTGAGCCTCGGGTTTTCACAGCAGACGCGACAAACCGCCTACGAGCTCTTTACGCCCAATAATTCCGGACAACGCTTGCACCCTACGTATTACCGCGGCTGCTGGCACGTAGTTAGCCGGTGCTTTTTCTGCAGGTACCGTCAAGCCGAAGCCCTTCTTCCCTACTAAAAGAGGTTTACAACCCGAAGGCCGTCATCCCCCACGCGGCGTTGCTGCATCAGGCTTTCGCCCATTGTGCAATATTCCCCACTGCTGCCTCCCGTAGGAGTCTGGGCCGTGTCTCAGTCCCAGTGTGGCCGGTCACCCTCTCAGGCCGGCTACCCGTCGTCGCCTTGGTGAGCCATTACCTCACCAACTAGCTGATAGGCCGCGAGTCCATCCTTGACCGAAAAACTTTCCACCCGCACCCGATGCCGGGGCAGGTCGTATCCGGTATTAGACGCCGTTTCCAGCGCTTATCCCAGAGTCAAGGGCAGGTTACTCACGTGTTACTCACCCGTTCGCCACTAATCCACCCAGCAAGCTGGGCTTCATCGTTCGACTTGCATGTGTTAAGCACGCCGCCAGCGTTCGTCCTGAGCCAGGATCAAACTCTCCGTAAAAAAATTACGACCCCCAACCCCGAAGAGAAGG
>NZ_PSVD01000042.1:0-1825 GCF_002932035.1 Rathayibacter sp. AY1F6
GCCGGGACGCTCCTGAGGCGTCCCGGCTCCCGAGTGGCGGGGTGGTGCAGGGGGGTGGGGCTGGTGATTTGGGATCAGGAGGCGGCGATCGCCTCGGTGACCGCGGAGCGGGCGTCGGCGGCGCTGTCGGCGGCGAGAGCGAGCTCCGCGTACCGCTTGGCGTCCTCGAGGGTGTGCTCGGCCAGCTCGGCGCGGACGTCGGCGAGAGCCGACGGCGACATCGAGAGGGTGGTGGCGCCGAGGCCGACGAGGACCACGGCGAGCAGCGGGTCGGCGGCGGCTTCTCCGCAGATCCCGACGGGCTTGCCCAGCGCCGCTCCCGCGCGGCCGACCTCGCCGACGAGGCGGAGCACGGCCGGGTGCCACGGGTCCTGGAACGCCGAGACCGTGCCGAGCATGCGGTCGGCGGCGAGCGTGTACTGGGTCAGGTCGTTGGTGCCGATCGAGGCGAAGTCCGCGACTCCGAGGATGCGGTCGGCGAGCAGGGCGGAGGAGGGGACCTCCACCATCACTCCGGCGGTGCGGATGCCGAGCTCCCGCGCCATCGAGGTGAAATAGCGGGTCTCGTCCACGGTCGCGACCATCGGCGCCATGACCCAGAGGTCGGCGTCGGTCGCGGCATCGGCCTGGGCGAGGGCGGTGAGCTGGTCGCGGAGGATCTGCTCGCTGGCGCGGAGGGCGCGCAGTCCGCGGAGACCGAGGGCCGGGTTCTCCTCGTGGTCGTCGTTGAGGAAGCTCAGCGGCTTGTCGGCGCCGGCGTCGAGCGCGCGGACGACGACCTTGCGGCCGGGGAACGCAGCGAGCAGGCGCGTGTACTGCTCCGCCTGCTCGGCGACCGAGGGCGCCTCCTTCGCGTCGAGGAAGAGGAACTCGGTGCGGAACAGCCCCACTCCCTCGGCGCCGAGCTCGACCGCGTTCGCAGCGCCGTCGGCCGAGCCGAGGTTCGCGAGCAGCGGCACGGCGTGGCCGTCTGCCAGCGCGCCGGGAACGACCGGTGCGGCGAGCATCTCGGCGCGCTCGGCGATCGAGGACTTCGCGGCGCCGATCTCGGCGTCCGAGGGGTTCACCGTCACGACGCCGGAGGTGGCGTCGAGGATGACGAGCTGGCCGTCCCGCAGGTCGAGGGCGCCGGTGGTGCCGACGATGGCGGTGATCGACTTCTCCCGGGCGAGGATCGCCGTGTGCGAGGTCGGTCCTCCGTCGCTGGTGATCAGACCGAGGACCTTCTCGAGGTCGAGCAGCGCCGTGTCGGCCGGAGCGAGGTCACGGGCGACGAGCACGAACGGCTCGTCCGACTCGGGGACGCCGGGAGCGGCGACGCCGCGCAGGTGCGCCACGACGCGCTGCGAGACGTCGTCGAGGTCGGTCGCGCGCTCGGCCATGTAGCCGCCCATCGCCACGAGCAGGTCGCGGAAGCCGGCGAAGGCCTCGTGCACGGCGCGCTCCGCGGTCTTGCCCCCGGCGATCCGCGCCTTGACGTCGTCCGCGAGGGACGGGTCCTCGGCCATCAGGGCCTGGGCGTCGAGGACGTCCTTCGCCGAGCCGCCGGCCCGCTCGCCGCGGTGGCGGATCGTCGCGGCGGTGGCGGAGAGCGACGAGACGGCGCGCTCCTCCTCCTGGGCGACGCTGCGGGTGCTGGCGGTGTCCTCGGGCTCGGGCAGCGGCTCCGGCATGCGCAGGACCGGCCCGAGGGCCAGCCCACGTCCCACTCCGGTGCCCTGGAGCTTGGCGGAGGCGTAGGCGGTCTGAGGAGTGGACAGCGTCATGGGTGCTCGTTCCTGTCGTGCGGAGTGCGGGCGGGAGAAGAGGAGGCGGGGGCCGGGTG
>NZ_PSVD01000043.1:0-1705 GCF_002932035.1 Rathayibacter sp. AY1F6
GTCACTATTCGTGCCGCGCCGACGAGTCTGGATCAAGGCCACCCCGGCCGAGGACGGCTCGCTGCGCCTCGAGTACGCCGGACTCGCCCGAGGCGAGGATCCACAACTCGTGCGAACGGTTCGAACGGTCGCCGACCGTCACGCGCCACTCGACTAGACGTCCGCTCAGCGCTTCACTTGGATTCGGCTGAGTAGGTGCGTGCCGCCCAGCTTGGCCAGTAACTCTCGGCTGCGTCTAGGTCGATGCCGCGAAGACGGATGAGGCAGACGTCCTGGTCGCTGCGGGTAACTACCCAGAGGCTATGGGGCCGGCCGTGAGCTCGCTTCGGGATCCAGGCCAGCACCTCGTCGAGGTCGGTTTCTGAGAGCTCCCACTCTTGGTTCGACGTGCCGTCTTCGGACCAGAAGTGGACGCGGTACGTCGGATCGTCGACCTGCAAGGTTTGGTCGCGCGGATCGTGCAGCTCTGCTTTCATGCGCCCACTGTAACTATCGGGGTGCTCGAGGCCGTCCCGTATGGGGATCCTAAACCGGTCACCTATAGCGGCGTTTCTCGCGGCGTCGTTGCGCTCCTCAGCGCGTGTGTTCTCGCGGCACTGTGCGACTGGGCTACTCCGCGTCGTCGCTAGCAGTGTCGCCCCGGCCGCTTGCAAGAGGTCTGTAGCTGGGCAGAGGGGTGGAGCTCGCATCGAACCCCTCAGGGCGATCGTCTCCGTGATCCGCGGTCTCGCGGTCGGCTTCCATGCGCTGCCGCCGTGCCTGCTCCTCGGCCACGGCAAAATCGATGAGCCTCTTCGATCCGTACATACGACCACCTCATTCCTCGGAGTGGCGAGCGTATCGACCTCGGCTGGGGAAGGCGTCATCCCGGTACACACGACCGCTGCCCGCGGTTCCCGCCGCAGCCGACGTCGCCCGTGCCCCAGGTCGCTTACCGGCATTCGCTGCAGCGTGTTCCGTATGGGGATCGATCTGCGGGACGCTTTCAGCGGACCGCTCGGAGGGGCTTGGCGTCGTCGTCGCTTGCTGGTGATGCCGCCAGGGTCGACCGCAGGTCTTCTCGTGCTCGTTGGTAGCGGGTGCGTGCCGTGGACGCGGGGACGCCGAGGAGTTGTCCTGCTTCGGTGATGGAGAAGCCGTCCCAGTGGATGAGGCGGACGAGCTCGGCCTGTTCTGGCGCGAGCCTGGCGATCGCATCGCGCACGTCGACTCCTTCGTCGGCGGGGCGTCCTTCGGTAGGAGCGGTCGCCAGAACGCCGCGGAGCCGGCCGGAGAGGTCGGCTCGCCTGTTCTCAGTGCGGGTGCTGTTCGAGAGGACGTTCCGGGCGATGCCGAAAAGCCACATCCGCGACTCCTCCGCGGTGCGGGGAAGGGCGCCTACGCGGCGCCATGCGGTGAGCATGACGTCCGCGAGTGCGTCGGCGGCGTCCTCGAGAGGGAGGCGGCGTTGCAGGTACTTGAGCAGGTCAGGCGAGGCGACGCGCAGCGCCTCGGTGAGTCGCTCCGCCTCGTCGGTCTTCCTGCGGGTCACCAGGTCGCTCCGGGGCAGTGGGCCTCGCCCGCGATGCTGAGGTTCGCGGCGTCGACGTCGACGTTCTGTGCAGCGAGTTCGGCGTCGAGAGCGTTGCTGATGATGCGCCCGACGGCGGTCGAGTACTCCCGGTCGGCGTTGTAGAACTCGGTGCCGTAGCCGGCCGGCGTGCGG
>NZ_PSVD01000044.1:0-1142 GCF_002932035.1 Rathayibacter sp. AY1F6
TCCTCGCCTCGGGCGAGTCCGGCGTACTCGAGGCGCAGCGAGCCGTCCTCGGCCGGGGTGGCCTTGATCCAGACTCGTCGGCGCGGCACGAATAGTGACGTGAGAAGCCCGGCGAGGACGAGAATCGCGAAGAGCAGCACCCAGCCCTGGGTGGCGTCGTGGTGGATGTCGAAGGACGCGAAGCGGCGGACGCTATCGGTGCCGATGACGTCCGGGTCGGCTCCGACGTTCTCGAAGGTGACGGTGCCCAGTCCGTCGGGCAGGTTCGCGGTCTCGCCCGGCTTCAGCGTCAATGGTGCTACTCCGGTGTCGCCGCCGGTCAGTCGAGTCAGAGAGTCGACGGCGAGCTCGTAGACCGAGGTCGGCACTCCGCCGTTCAATCCCAGGTCGCCCGAGAACACGTTGAGCGAGAGCACGGGGTACTGAAGGTCCGGGAAGACGGACGTCGATGCCCCTGTCGCGAGCTGGTCCTGGGTGGGGTAAAAGAAGCCGGTCATGCCGATCTGCTCAGCAAGGCCGTCCGTCACCTTCACCACTCCGACCGAGGTGAGGTTCGCGTTGGTCGGGAGGAAGGGCACCGAGTCGGTGAAGATCGCCGTGCCGGAGGGGTCGCGCACCGTGATCGTCGGGGCGTAGCCGTTGCCGAGGAGGTAGACATTCGTGCCGCCGATCGCCAGCGGCTCGTTGACCTTGACGGTGCGTTCTTCGCTGCTGCCTCCGCGCTGGGTGGTGGTGACGGTCGCGGTGTAGTCGATCGGCTGCCCGAACGCCTCGCCCGGCTCGGTCACGTACTCGACGGCCAGGCTGTCGAGGTTCAGCTGATACGGGTCGAGCTGGCTGCTGTCGAAGAAGCGCCCCGGGTTGAACGAGTCGTAGGCCGCGAGGTTGTTCGCGAACCCCTGACCGCCCTCGACCAGCACGCGCTGCCCGCTGTAGCCGAATCCGCCGCCGATACCCACGGCGACGAGGATGCCGACCAGGGCGGAGTGGAAGACCAGGTTGCCGGTCTCGCGGAGGTAACCGCGCTCAGCGGAGACGCTCGACCAGCGGCCGCGCGGGTCGTTGTACCGCTCGATGCGGTAGCCGGCGCGGCGCAGCATCGCGTGGGCGCCCTCGATCGCCTCCTCCGCAGTGGCGCCCTC
>NZ_PSVD01000045.1:0-1130 GCF_002932035.1 Rathayibacter sp. AY1F6
AGTTCGGCGTCGAGAGCGTTGCTGATGATGCGCCCGACGGCGGTCGAGTACTCCCGGTCGGCGTTGTAGAACTCGGTGCCGTAGCCGGCCGGCGTGCGGGATCCGTCAGCGTTGATGAAGGATCGGTCCTCGGTACGCAGCTGCGCGATGGTCGCCTCGAGCGCGCCGTCGCTGAGGAGGGCGTCGACGTCGGTCGTCTGGTAGAAGTTCTCGACCACGGCGACGGCCGCCGGATCGGTCCCTTGAACGTCTCCCATGCGCTCCTCACACTGGACGCCGCTGGGCAGCGAATAGGTGATCGAGGCGTCCGGCGTCTCCGCCCACGGCGACCACGCGCCCGTCGCCGCGGCGGCCGCGGTCGCCATGCCACCGAGCAGTACCAGCGACGCCACTCCGGCGACCGCAGGACGCGCCCAGCGGTGACGGTTGACGCGGGCCTCTGCCGCCGCGAGCTGCTGAAGCTCGGCCAGCTCGACAGCGACGTCGTTCGTCACTGTCGATGTGCGGGGGCTGGACTCATCCAGCAGGACGTCCAGGGGGTCTCGGTCAGGGGCGGCAGTCATGACGGGCTCCTTCGAAAGCGGGTTCATCCTGTACATGTCCACCCCACCCGCAAACGTCTGCCGCAGCATGAAACCGGCTCGCCGCCCTCGTCGCGGTGCCAGCGCCGACGCCGGACGTCAGGTCGCGAGGGAAGAAGCGAGTTCGGCAGGCGCTCCTGCGGAGCGGGGCTGCCACGACTCGAAGACGCCGTAGGCGATGATCCGCTCCGCGGTCGACAGCAGCGGATTGCAGCTCGTCATCGTGATCAGACGATCCGTCGGAACGACGTCGCTCGTCCAGGGGACCGGATCGATGACCTGCACTTCGGAGGGCTGCACGTATTCGAGGTTCCGGAACCGATAGGTGTACCAGCCGTCGGCGGTCTCGATGTAGATCGCGTCACCTAGTTGCAGCTCATCGATGAGGTGCATTCCTCCGCCGGCGGCGGAGCGGTGCGCCGCGATCGCGAAGTTCCCCATTTCGCCGGGCATCTGCGTTCCCGGGTAGTGGCCGATGCTGCCCACGTCGAGCACGTTCTCCGCGTCGACGCCCTCAGCGATCGTGCGCACCCACCCCTCGCCGTACCG
>NZ_PSVD01000046.1:0-732 GCF_002932035.1 Rathayibacter sp. AY1F6
TCCGCAAGCTCGCGAAGGACCTCGACGTCGACCTCCTCGAGGTGCAGGCCACCGGCCTCGCCGGCGAGGTCACCCGCGACGACGTCATCCGCCACGCCTCCCAGGCCAGCGTCTTCCGCAACATCCAGACCCCCGCCTGGGGCGACGACCGCGAGGAGCGCATCCCCGTGCGCGGCGTCCGCAAGGCGATCGCCGCCGCGATGTCGACGAGCGCGTTCACCGCGCCCCACGTCAGCGTCTTCGTCGACGTCGACGCGACCCGCACCATGGAGTTCGTCAAGCGCCTCAAGAACTCGCCCGACTTCGCCGGCGTCAAGGTCTCGCCGCTGCTCATCATGGCCAAGGCCATCATCTGGGCCGTCCGCCGCAACCCCACCGTCAACTCCGCCTGGACCGACACCGAGATCGTCGTCCGCCACTACGTCAACCTCGGCATCGCCGCGGCCACCCCGCGCGGACTGCTCGTCCCCAACGTCAAGGACGCCCAGTCGATGAGCCTCCTCGAACTGGCCCAGGCCCTCGAGAAGCTCACCCTCGACGCCCGCGACGGCAAGACCACCGCCGCCGACATGCAGAACGGCACCATCACCATCACCAACATCGGCGTGTTCGGGATGGACACGGGCACCCCGATCCTGAACCCCGGCGAAGTCGCGATCATCGCCCTCGGCACGATCAAGCAGAAGCCCTGGGTCGTCGACGGCGAGGTCCGCCCCCGCTTCGTCACCACGG
>NZ_PSVD01000005.1:0-213653 GCF_002932035.1 Rathayibacter sp. AY1F6
CGTTCGACTTGCATGTGTTAAGCACGCCGCCAGCGTTCGTCCTGAGCCAGGATCAAACTCTCCGTAAAAAAATTACGACCCCCAACCCCGAAGAGAAGGAGAGTCAAGTTTGACCTCTAGCAAATAAGACATCTCTCCGACCCGAAAGCCGGAAGCTGACATCAATTTCCAAAGGAATCCCAACCCGATCCGAAGATCAAGGCCGGGGTATAAAATTGGCATTGAACATAGTGCACGCTGTTGAGTTCTCAAGAATCGGACACATCCCGCCTCCACACCAGAACGGTGCTTCACAACGAAAGTGATCGAAGTTTGCTGTACGAGGGCGTGAGCCACTCGATTTGTCTTACTTGCCGAGACCGGTTAGGCTTGTCAGAACCGAAGTCCCGATCGCCTCCGTGGCAACTCGACTAACTTAGCACATCCGCAGGCCGTGTCAAGTCCGGCTTCTTCGTGGTGTTCGTTGCGCGATCGAGGACCGCACCGCTGCACCGGGCTCGGCCGTGAGGCCTTGCAACGAAGCCGGGACCGTGTCCCGTGGAGGCTTTGCATCTTACGCTCGCGATCCCGCAGTCTTCAAGAGACGAATCTCTAACAGGCCTGGGAGCGAGGGGATGGTCCCCGCTTGAGGTGGGCCAGCTGGTCTCGACGCTCTGCGCCTGACTCCCGCTTGCCGCTCCTTTGGGGTGACGAGGAGTTACATTACGTCGGGCCTCGGCCGAGCGGCAAATCGCCTGCGTCCCGGGCGTGTCGCGATTCAAGGGCTCTGCGTCGCTGAGTGTCCGACTCGGTACCCGACACCGGACATCCGGCTACCGGCTACCGGCTACCGGACACCGAGCTGATGAGACCGCCGACGCCGTCATCGCCCGCGTCCGCTCGAGGACAGCGGGCACGCGGTCAGCGGACGAAGGCCCCGGCGAAGCTCTTCTTGCCGCGACGGAGGACGGCGATCCCGTCGATCAACGGAAGCTCGCCGAGCGTGACGGTCTCGGACGGGAGGGCGGTGTTGTTCACCGAGAGCCCGCCCTGGGCGAGAGCCCGCCGCGCCTCCCCCGTGCTGGCGACGAGTCCGGTCTCGACGAACGCCTGCAGCGCCGGCGTCTCCGGGGTCGCCTCCATCGAGGGCACCGCCTCGAGCGCGCCGCGGAGGATGACCGGGTCGATCCCCTCGAGCGAGCCCTTGCCGAAGAGCGCGGCCGAGGCGTCGATCACCGAGCGCGTCGCCTCCGCTCCGTGCACCAGCGACGTGACCTCCCAGGCGAGCGCGCGCTGCGCCTCCCGGCGGAACGGCTCGTCGGCGGCGGCCTTCTCCAGGCGCTCGATCTCCGTGCGCGGCAGGAAGGTGAAGATCCGCAGGCGGTCGGCGACGTCACGGTCGTCCGTGTTGACCCAGAACTGGTAGAACGCGTACGGGCTGGTGAGCTCGGAGTCGAGCCAGACGGCGTTGCCCTCGCTCTTGCCGAACTTGGTGCCGTCGGAGTTCATCACCAGCGGTGTGCCGATCGCGTGGACCGACACGCCCTCCGTGCGGTGGATGAGGTCGGTCCCGCTCGTCAGGTTGCCCCACTGGTCGCTGCCGCCGGTCTGCAGGACGCACCCGTACTGCCGGTAGAGCTCCAGGTAGTCGAGACCCTGCAGGATCTGGTAGCTGAACTCGGTGTAGCTGATCCCCGCGTCGGAGTTGAGGCGGGCGCTGACCGCGTCCTTCTTGAGCATCGTCCCCACGCGGAAGTGCTTCCCGATCTCCCGCAGGAAGTCGATCGCCGACAGCGGAGCGGTCCAGTCGAGGTTGTTGACCAGACGCAGCCCGTTGTCGCCGCCCGCGGGAACGAACCGGGACACCTGCGCCTGGAGGCGCTCGACCCACGCCGTCACCGTCTCGCGCGAGTTCAGCGTCCGCTCGGCCGTCGGACGCGGATCCCCGATCAGCCCGGTCGAGCCGCCGACGAGCCCGAGCGGCCGATGCCCGGCCAGCTGGAGCCGGCGCATGACGATCAGCTGCACCAGGTTCCCGAGGTGGAGGCTGGGCGCGGTCGGGTCGAACCCGCAGTAGTAGGTGATCGGCTCCCCCGACAGCAGCTCGCGCAGCGCTCCCGCATCGGTCGACACGTGCACCGAGCCTCGCCAGACCAGCTCGTCCCACACGGAGTCGAAGGCGGGGTCGAGCTGCGGGCTCGTCGCGGACCCGGGGAGGTGCTGGTCGATCACCCGACCAGGCTACCGCGGCGGGAAGGAGCCGGTCTCCGCCAGTCAAGCGCACGGGCTTGATCCCGGGCGATCAAGTGTCGATACTTGATCGAGGAGGTCCGATGTTCGTCGTCACCGCGGATCAGCGCGACAGCAGGCACGACCACGACCGCGTGGACCAGGTGATCGCGAGCCTGATCGACGACGGTCGGGCGTCGTTCGTCCTGCCCCCGGAGCGGACGGCGGGCGACGAGTTCCAGTGCGTGCTCGACCGGGCCGATGCCGTCGTCGCGCTCGTGCTCGAGCTGCACCGGACCGGCCACTGGAGCATCGGCCTCGGGATCGGACCCGTCGACCGGCCACTCCCCGCGACCACGAGAGCGGCGACCGGGGAGGCGTACTTCGCGGCGCGCCGGGCGGTCGAGGCGGCGAAGGGCCGGCCGACGCGCTTCTCCCTCGATCCGGACGCACCGGGAACGGCGGCGCCGGCACCGGCGGACGTCCAGGCGCTGATCGATCCGCTCCTCCTGCTGCGCGACGCGCGCTCCGAGGCCGGCTGGCAGATCGTCGACCTGCTCGAGAGCGGCCTCTCCCAGAAGGATGCGGCCGAGCGCCTCGCCGTCAGCCCGCAGGCGGTCAGCCTCCGGGTCCGCGCGGCGAGTGCTCGAGTCGACGCTCCCGCCCGTGACGCGCTCGCGCGCCTGCTGACAGTGGTCGACCGTACGCTCGACCCCACCGACGAGAGGACACCCCGATGACGGCACCCCCCGGATCCCCCGCCCTGCTCCTCGCCTCCGCGCTGCAGTCCGCCTCGTGGACGGGCGTGGTGCTCGTGCTGCTCGCCGGACTCGCCGGTGCGGTGCTCGCCGTGCGCCTTCGCCGTCCGCAGCTCGCCTGGATCCCCCTCGTGGCGGCGGCCGCCGCCTTCCTGCTCACGGCGGTCGCCGGACCGTCCGCGCCCCCGATCCACTCCGTCCTGGTGGCGGTGCTGGCCTTCGCGCTGGCGATCGCGGGCGGCGGGCCGGTCGTGCTGCTCACCCTCCGGCTCGCGAGGGCCGACTCCCGCAGCGGCAGCCACGGCGGCATCATGGTCGCCGGAACCTCCCGCCCCGCCGCCGGGAGCGCGCCCTCGGCGATCGGCCAGCCGATCGAGGTGCTGCGCGGGGGGACGACGATCGGGGTCCTCGAGCGGATCGCGACGGCCGGCGCACTGATGAGCGGTCTCCCCGAGGGGATCGCGGTCGTGGTGGCGATCAAGGGCGTCGGCCGCTTCAGCGAGCTCGCCTCCCCGGAGGCGCGCGAGCGGTTCATCATCGGCACGCTGGCGAGCCTCGCCTGGGCGGCGGCTCTCGGCGTTCTCGCCCGGCTCTACCTCGCGGGCTGAGCTCCGGGCCGCCGCCGGGGCACTGCTCTCCGGTAGGGCGAGACGGTGGGGTCGCCCGGGATGCTGAAGCGCCACGGGAAGTCGTCCCCGCCGCCCGGGCCCGAGACTCCGGTGCGCGGGCCCGCCGCCACGGAGGACGGCCTCTCCCCCGGCAGCAGCTCGAACGCCGCCTCGAGCGGGTCGCCCGACTCGGTGAGACGGACTCCGAGGGCCTTCGCCAGCCGTGCGGGTCCGCGGGCCAGATCCCGGCTGCGAACGGGTCCGCGCCGGATCATCGCGAGATCCTCCCCCGATACGACCTCGCCGGCGCGCAGCAGCACCGCCGACGCCGTGCCCGCCGGGGAGCAGACGATGTTCACGCAGGTGTGCATCCCGTAGGTGAAGTACGCGTACACGGACCCGGGCGGACCGAACATGGGAGCCGTCCGGGGTGTCGGTCCGCGGTGCGCATGCGAGCCCGGATCCTCACCGGTTCCGAGGTACGCCTCGACCTCGGTCAGCCGGACGCCGACCACGCCCTCCGGCGTGCGGTGCAGGAGGACGCGGCCGAGCAGCTCCGGTGCCACCTCGAGGGCCGAGCGCGCGAGGTCGGGGAGGTCGGCGCTCAGAAGAAGCTCTGGCCCGACACGAGGGTGATCACGATCACCGCGACGATGACGACTGCGGCGACGAGCACCAGAGTCCGCTGCTGCCAGGGGCGCAGCGGCGGACGGCCGTCGTCGCCCGGCGCTCCTCGAAGGGTCACGGGCGCTCCCCCCGGAGGGATCCGCGCACGACCCGGACGCGCTCGGTCAGCCGGGCGAGCTGCTCCGAGACGCGGTCGGGAGCCGTGCCGCCGACACCGTCCCGGCTCGCCACCGATCCCTCGATGCTGAGAACGGAGCGCACGTCGGGCGTGAGCAGCGGCGACACCGAGGCGAGCGCGGCGTCGTCGAGATCCTCGAGCCCCCTCCCCTGCGACTCCGCCAGCTTGACCAGCTCGCCGGTGATCTCGTGGGCGTCCCGGAAGGGCACGTGCTTCTTCACGAGCCACTCGGCCACGTCGGTCGCGAGGGAGAAGCCCTGGGGCGCGAGCTCCGCCATCCGGTCGGTGTGGAAGGTGAGGGTCGCGATCATGCCGGTGAACGCGGGCAGCAGGACCTCGAGGGTCGTCACCGAGTCGAAGACCGGCTCCTTGTCCTCCTGCAGGTCGCGGTTGTAGGCGAGCGGCAGCGCCTTGAGGGTCGCGAGCAGCCCGGTGAGGTTGCCGATCAGCCGGCCGGACTTCCCCCGGGCGAGCTCGGCGATGTCGGGGTTCTTCTTCTGCGGCATGATCGAGGACCCGGTCGAGTAGCCGTCGTCGAGCGTGACGAAGGCGAACTCCCGCGTGTTCCAGAGGATGACCTCCTCCGCGATGCGCGAGACGTCGATCCCGATCATGGCGCTGACGAAGGCGAACTCGGCGACGAGGTCGCGGCTGGCCGTCCCGTCGATCGAGTTCGGCACGCTCGACGCGAAGCCGAGATCGCGGGCGACCGCCTCGGCGTCCAGGCCGAGGGTCGAGCCGGCGAGGGCGCCCGAGCCGTAGGGCGAGACGTCCGCCCGGACGGCCCAGTCCCGCAGGCGCTCCAGATCGCGCAGCAGCGCCCAGCCGTGGGCGAGCAGATGGTGCGCGAGGAGCACGGGCTGAGCGTGCTGGAGGTGGGTGCGCCCGGGCATGATCGCCGTCGGGTGCGCCGACGCCTGCGCGGCGAGGGCGTCGATGAGCTGCACCACCAGCTCCGAGACGAGCGCCGCGTGGTCGCGGAGGTACATCCGGACGAAGGTGGCGATCTGGTCGTTGCGCGAGCGCCCCGCGCGGAGCTTGCCGCCGAGCTCGGGACCGGCTTCGAGCATCAGGCCGCGCTCGAGGGCGCCGTGCACGTCCTCGTCGGATTCGTCGGCGGCGAAGCTCCCGTCGGCGACGGCAGCCTCGAGCCGGTCGAGCGCCGCGAGCATCGCGGTGAGCTCGGCGTCGTCGAGGTAGCCCGCTCCGGCGAGCGCCCGGGCGTGGGCGCGGGAGCCGGCGAGGTCGTAGGGGGCGAGCTGCCAGTCGAAGTGGGTCGACCTCGAGAGCGCGGCGAGCTCGGGCGAGGGGCCGCCGGCGAAGCGGCCGCCCCAGAGGGCTCCGGCCTCGCCCGCGCGGGCGGAGGGTCGTTCCGTCATGGTTCTCCTCGGGTTCGGCTGTCGAGTCTACTGAGCCGCGTCGGCGGTGCCGGCGCGCTCCAGGAGCCACACGAGCAGGGCCTTCTGCGCGTGCAGGCGGTTCTCCGCCTCATCCCAGATCACGCTCTGCGGGCCGTCGATCACGTCGGCGGTCACCTCGTAGCCGCGATCCGCGGGCAGGCAGTGCAGGAACAGCGCGTCGGGAGCGGCAGCGGCCATCGTGGCCGCGTCGACCCGGTAGGCGCCGAAGGTCGCGACGCGCGCCGCCTTCTCGTCCTCCTTGCCCATCGACACCCACGTGTCCGTGATCACGATGTCGGAGCCGGCCGCGCCCTCGTCGGGGTCGGTCGTGGTGATCGCCGATCCGCCGGTGGTCGCGGCGATGCGCTGCGCATCGGCCAGGACCGCCGCGTCCGGCGAGTACGACTCCGGAGAGACGATGCGGACGTGCATGCCGGCCGTGGCCCCCGCCAGGAGGTACGAGTGCGCCATGTTGCTCGCTCCGTCGCCGAAGAACGTGAGCGTGAGGCCGGCGAGGCGACCGCGGTGCTCGCGGATGGTCAGCAGGTCGGCGAGGAGCTGGCACGGGTGGAACTCGTCCGAGAGCGCGTTGACGACCGGCACGCGCGTGCTGCGCGCCATCTCCTCCAGGCCCGACTGCGCGTAGGTGCGCCACACGATGGCGGCGACCTGGCGCTCCAGGACCCGCGCCGTGTCGGAGGCGGTCTCCTTGCCGCCGAGCTGGCTGCTCGCGGTCGAGATGATCAGGGGGCTGCCGCCGAGATCGGCGATGCCGACCGCGAAGGAGACGCGGGTGCGCGTGGAGGACTTGTCGAAGATCACGGCGACGGTCTGCGGCCCGGCGAGGGGCTTCCGGGAGAAGCGGTCGCGCTTGAGCTCGAGGGCGAGGTCGAGGATCTCGGCCTGCTCGGCGGGAGTGATGTCGTCGTCGCGGAGGAAGTGGCGGGTCACGGTGCTGGTCGCTTTCGGTGGAGGTACGGGGTCAGAGGGTCTGCAGTGCGCGGCCGAAGCGCTCGGCGAACTCGGCGACGTCGGCGGCGGTCACCACGAGCGGAGGCGCGAGCCGGACGCTCGAGTCGTTCGCCGCGTTCACGATCAGGCCGGCGTCGAGGCAGGCGGCGGCGAGCTCGGCGGCGACCGGCCGGGTCAGGGCGATGCCCAGGAGGAGGCCCGCGCCGCGGACCCCTCCGATCAGGGGCGAGTCGAGAGCGGTCAGCGCGTCGACGATCTGCGCCCCGCGCTCCCGCGCGTTGCCGAGAAGGTCGGCGCGCTCGATCTCGGCGAGCACGGCTCCGGCCACGGCGGTCGCGAGCGGATTGCCGCCGAACGTGCTGCCGTGGTGGCCCTTCTGCAGGAGGTCGGACGCCTCGCCGAAGGTCACCAGCGCTCCGACGGGGAAGCCTCCGCCGAGCCCCTTGGCCAGGGTGACGGCGTCGGGCAGGATCCCCGCCTCCTGGTACGCGAACCAGCGTCCGGTCCGCCCGACCCCGGTCTGGATCTCGTCGACGATGAGCAGCGCGCCGTGCTCGCGGGTGAGCTCCCGCGCGCGCTCGAGGTAGCCGGCCGGCAGCGGGATGACGCCCGCCTCCCCCTGGATGGGCTCGACGATCAGCGCGGCGACGGACTCGTCGAGAGCCGCCTCGAGGGCCTCGATGCTCGCCTCGAGGTGCTCGACCCCTCCCGGCATCGGCTCGAACGGCGCGCGCATGGCCGCCTTGCCGGTCAGCGCGAGCGCGCCCATCGTCCGCCCGTGGAACGCGTTCTGCAGCGCCAGGACGCGGTGCCGGCCGCCGGCCGCGTTCAGCCGCGCCAGCTTGAAGGCCGCCTCGTTGGCCTCGGTGCCCGAGTTGGCGAAGTAGACGCGGCCCGTCTCCCCGGCCCCGGTGAGGCGGCGCAGGGTCTCGGCCAGCTCGATCTGCGGGGCGGTCGCGAAGTAGTTGGAGACGTGGGCGAGCGCACCGGCCTGGCGCGTCACGGCCTCGACGAACACGGGATGCGCATGGCCGAGCGAGTTGACGGCGATGCCGCCGAGGAAGTCGAGGTACTCCCGCCCGTCGACGTCCCAGACCCGGCAGCCCTCACCGCGCTCGAGCACGGCGAGCGGCGGCGCGAAGGTCTGCATCATCGCGGCGGAGTAGCGGTCGCGCGCCGAGCCGGTGCGGGACGCGGTCGTGGGGGTGGACATGGTGGCCTTTCGATCGGAGCGGTCCGGCCGCGAGGGCCGACGGTGCGCGCGTCCCGGACGGGACGGGCGCTCGGAGCCGGGGCCGCTGAGGATCAGCGGCCCGACATTCGCTCCCGGTCGCGGGGGTCGAGCGAGGCGACGACCTCGGTGCCGATGCCCTCCGAGGTGAACACCTCGAGCAGGATCGAGTGCGGGATGCGGCCGTCGATGATGGCGGCCTTGGGCACTCCCCCGCGCACGGCGTCGAGGCAGGCGGTCATCTTGGGGATCATGCCCGATTCGAGCGAGGGCAGCAGAGCCGCGAGGTCGTCCGAGCGGATGTGCGAGACGAGCGACTCGCGGTCGGGCCAGTCGGAGTAGAGGCCGGCCACGTCGGTGAGGACGACGAGCTTCTCGGCGCCGAGCGCGACGGCCAGCGCGGCGGCGGCGGCGTCGGCGTTGACGTTCAGCGACTGCGTGGGGTCGTCCGAATCGGGGGCGATCGAGGACACGACCGGGATCCGGCCGGCCTCGAGCTGAGCGAGGACGGCGGCGGGGTCCACAGCGATCACGTCTCCGACGAGTCCGAGGTCGTGCTCCTCGCCGTCGATCACGACACCGCGGCGGCGGCCGACGAAGAGGCCCGCGTCCTCACCGGAGATGCCGGCGGCGAGGGGGCCGTGCTCGTTGATCCGGCGGACGATGTCGCGGCTGATGCTGCCGGTGAGCACCATCCGCACCACCTCCATCGCCTCGGGGCTCGTGACCCGGTAGCCGCCCCGGAACTCGCTCTCGATCCCGAGCCGGTCGAGCATCCGCGAGATCTGCGGCCCGCCGCCGTGGACGACCACGGGGCGGATCCCGGCGTAGCGCAGGTAGACCATGTCCTGGGCGAAGGAGCGCTGCAGCTCCTCCGACACCATCGCGTTGCCGCCGAACTTGATCACCATCGTGCGCCCGTGGAAGCTCTGCAGCCAGGGCAGCGACTCGATGAGCGTCGCGGCCTTCCCGGGTGCGGCGTCGCGCTCGGCGCGGCTCTCGGCCGAGAGGGTGGTGTCGTCGCTCATGGCCGCCTCAGCTCGAGTACGCGGAGTTCTCGTGCACGTAGTCGTGCGTGAGGTCGTTGGTCCAAATCGTGGCCGTCGCGTCGCCGGCGTGCAGGTCGATGTCGACGGCGACCTGCCGAGGGGCGAGGTCGACGAGGTCGCGGCTCTCGTGCGGCTCGCCCGCGAGGCAGACCTGCACCCCGTTCATCGCGACGTCGATGCCGTACGGGTCGAACTGCGCATCGGTCGTGCCCACGGCGGCGAGGACGCGGCCCCAGTTGGGGTCCTTGCCGAAGATCGCGGCCTTGAACAGGTTGCTGCGGGAGACGGCGCGGGCGACGACCACGGCCTCGTCCTCGGTCGCGGCGTTCAGCACGCGGATCGCGACGTCGTGGTCGGCGCCCTCCGCGTCGGCCTGCAGCTGCAGGGTGAGGTCGCGGCAGACCGCGGTCAGGGCCGCGGTGAACTCGTCGGCGTCGGCCTCGACGCCGCTGGCGCCGCTCGCGAGCAGTGCGACGGTGTCGTTCGTCGACATGCAGCCGTCCGAGTCGAGGCGGTCGAAGGTGACGCGGGTCGCGGCGCGCAGGGCGGTGTCGAGAGCGGCGGACTCGAGAGCCGCGTCGGTCGTGATCACGACCAGCATCGTCGCCAGACCCGGCGCGAGCATCCCGGCGCCCTTGGCCATGCCGCCGATGCTCCAGCCCTGCTCGGAACGGACCACCGCCTGCTTCGGGACCGTGTCGGTGGTCATGATCGCGCGGGCGGCCGCCTCGCCCGCCTCGGGTCCCCCGGCGAGCTCGGCGGAGGCGCCGGTCACGCCGGTGGTGAGCTTCGCGAGATCGAGCTGGTCGCCGATCAGCCCGGTGGAGCACACCAGCACGTCGCCGGCGGACACCTCGAGGCTCTCGCCCACGAGCTCCGCGGTGCGGTGGGTGACCTGGAAGCCCTGAGCACCCGTGTAGCAGTTGGCGCCGCCGGAGTTGAGGACGATCGCCGAGACGACGCCGTCGCGCATCACCTGCTCGCTCCAGAGGACGGGGTTCGCCTTGCAGCGGTTGCTGGTGAAGACCGCGGCGGCGCTCTGCAGCGGGCCGAGGTTCTGCACGAGCGCGACGTCGCGCGCTCCGGTCGACTTCAGCCCGGCGACGACTCCGGCCGCCCGGAACCCTGCTGCTGCGGTGACGCTCACGGCGCGACTCCGTTCACGCTCAGGCCGAGGGACTCCGGGAGTCCCAGGGCGATGTTGGTGGACTGGACGGCCGCGCCCGCGGTGCCCTTGACCAGGTTGTCGATGGCCGAGACGACCACGACCCGGCGGGCCCGCTCGTCCACGGCGAGTCCGATCAGAGCGGTGTTCGCCCCTACCACGTCGGCCGTCCGGGGGAAGGAGCCCTCCGGGAGCAGCTGGACGAAGGTCTCGTCGCCGTAGGCGGTCTCCCACGCGGCGCGCACGTCCTGCGCCGAGACGCCGGGAGCGAGGCGCGCGGTCGAGGTCGCCAGGATGCCCCGGGACATCGGCACGAGGACCGGCGTGAACGAGATCGAGACGGGTCCGGCTCCGGCGAGCAGGAGGTTCTGCCGGATCTCGGGATTGTGACGGTGCGCTCCGCCGAGGCCGTAGGCGTGCGCGGAGCCGAGGAGCTCGCTGGCGAGGAGGTCGGTCCGCAGGCTCTTGCCCGCACCCGAGGGGCCGACGGCGAGGACCGCGACGAGGTCCGACGACTCGATCACTCCGGCGTGCAGACCGGGGGCCAGGCCGAGCGTGATCGCCGTGACGTTGCAGCCGGGGACGGCGATGCGCCGCACTCCGGCGAGCGCCTCGCGCTGCTTGCGTCCGCCGCCGCCGATCAGCAGCTCCGGGAGCCCGTAGGGCCAGGCCCCGGCGAAGTCGCCCCCATAGAAGTCGGCCCAGTCCTGCGGGTCGGTCAGGCGGTGGTCGGCGCCGCAGTCGACGACGAGGACGTCCTCGGGGAGGGTCGCGGTGATCTCGCCCGACTTCCCGTGCGGGAGGGCGAGGAAGACGACGTCGTGCCCGGCGAGGTTCCCGGTCGTCGTGTCGACGAGGACGAGGTCGCGGAGCGAGCGGAGGTGCGGGTGCACAGCGATGAGGGGCTGACCCGCGTTGGCGTGCGCCGTCACCGTGCGCACCTCGAACTCGGGGTGGTCGGCGAGCAGTCGCAGCAGCTCGCCGCCCGCGTAGCCGCTCGCACCGGCCACCGCCACGGAGAAAGTCATGCCCGAGAGCCTAGCCGGTGCGGGTGCGGGGCCCCGCCCGGCCGAGCCGGACGGGACCCCCGGCCTCACTCGCGGAGTCGGGCGCCGAAGCGCTCCGCCGCGACGGCCACGCCGCTCTCCTTCGCGGCCGTCGCCTCGGCCGCGGTGAGCGTGCGGTCCGGCGCACGGAAGCGCAGCGCGAACGTCAGCGACTTCGTCCCCTCGGCGAGCCCGGTGCCGCGGTAGTCGTCGACCAGGCGGATCGCCTCGAGCAGCTCGCCCGCCCCCTCGGCGACGGCGGCGCGCACCTCGGCGGCCGCGGTGCCGACCGGCACGACGAGCGAGAGGTCCTGGGTCGCGGCGGGCAGCGCGCCCACCGGACGGGCCACGACGACCCTCCCGGCCCGCGCGATCAGCGGCTCCAGGTCGAGCTCGACCACGGCGACGCGGCGCGGGAGGTCGAGCTCCTCGGCGAGCGCCGGGAGCAGCTCCCCCGCGTGCCCGATGACCGCGCCGTCGAGAACGACCTCGGCGGTGCGGCCCGGGTGCAGCGCTGCATGTGCCCCCTGGCGCAGCACCAGCTCGGTGCCGGTCGCCGCGGAGACCTCGCGGACCACGTCGAGGGCGTCGCGCCAGTCGACGTCACGGCCGGCGACACCGGGCTGGCGCACGACGGCGGCACCCGTGAGCAGCGCCGCGAGGTGCCGCGGCTGCGGTGGGATGCCCGCGTTCAGCTCGGCCTCGACCTCCGCGGACGGACGCGCCCCGCCCGCAGGAAGCGCCCCGGAGCCGAACGGGCCGCCGACGGCCGGGAGGAAGACGGAGCCGAGCTCGTAGACCGCGAGATCCGTCAGGCCGCGCGAGCGGTTGCGGGCCGCGACCTGCACGAGACCCGGCAGCAGCGAGATCCGCAGCTGGCCCGCGGTCGCGTCGAGCGGGTTCGCGAGCGTGATCTGCTCCTGCGGCTCCCCGTCGACCGAGCCGAGCCGGTCGTTGATCGAGCGCGAGAGGAACGGGTACGAGAGCACCTCGGTAAGACCCGCGGCGGCGAGCGCCTGGGCGAGGGTGCGGCGCAGCCTCTGGCCCGGGGTCAGACCGCGGCCGGGAGGCGCGACGGGCAGGATCGCCGGGATGCGGTCGTACCCGGTGATGCGGGCGACCTCCTCCGCGAGCGAGGCGCGGTCGACGAGGTCCGGGCGCCAGCTCGGCGGAGTCACCAGCAGGCCCGCTCCGCCGGCCTCGACGGAAGCGCCGATCTCGACGAGCGCGCCGCGGATCTCCTCCGGGGTGTACTCCACCCCGATGAGGCCTGCGACGTAGCCGTCCGGCAGCTCGACCGGCTCCGCCGTGCGCGGGTCGGCCAGGACCGAGCCGAGCTCGTCCGCCGTGCCGCCGGCGAGCTCCACTAGCAGCTGCACCGCGCGGGCCGCGGCGACCGAGGCCACCTCGGGATCGACGCCGCGCTCGAAGCGCCGCGACGCCTCGCTCGGCAGCTTGTGCCGGCGAGCCGTCCGGGCGATCGAGACCGGGTCGAAGTTCGCCGCCTCGAGCAGGACGTCGGACGTGGCGTCCGAGATCTCGGTGCGCGCGCCCCCCATCACTCCGGCGAGGCCGATCGCCCCGCTGTCGTCGGCGATGACGAGGTCCTCCGCGTGCAGGCGCCGGGTCTGGCCGTCGAGCGTCTCGAGGGTCTCCCCCGGTGCGGCGCGGCGCACCACGATGCCGCCCTGCAGGGTCGCCAGGTCGTAGCCGTGCAGCGGCTGGCCCAGCTCGAACATCACGTAGTTGGTGATGTCCACGACGAGCGAGATCGAGCGGACGCCGGCCAGGCGCAGTCGCGCGAGCATCCACGGCGGCGTCGGTCGCGAGACGTCGACGCCCCGGACGACGCGCGTGACGAACACGGAGGCGCCGACACGGCCGCGGATCGGCGCCTCGTCGGCCACGGACACGGGGAAGACGGGCGCTGTCTCCGTGCGCTCGTGCGGAGGGAGCGCCTGAGCGGGGTCGCGGAAGGTGGCTCCGGTGGCGTGGGCGTACTCGCGGGCGATGCCACGGATCGAGAAGGCGTAGCCGCGGTCGGGCGTCACGTTGACCTCGACCGCGGCGTCGTCGAGACCGAGGAGCGCGACGGCGTCCGTGCCCGGCTCCGGGTCGAGCCCGAGCGAGGCGAGGCGGAGGATGCCCTCGCGGTCGTCCCCGAGGCCGAGCTCGCGGCTCGAGGCGATCATCCCGTCGGACACGTGCCCGTAGGTCTTCCGCGCGGAGATCGGGAACGGCCCGGGCAGGACCGCACCCGGCAGGGACACGACGACCTTGTCGCCGGCCGCGAAGTTGTGGGCTCCGCAGACGATGCCGCGGACGTCCTCTCCGCCGTCGGCGGCCCGCCCGCCCTCCGGAGCCACGCGGACGTGGCACCAGTTGATGGTCTTGCCGTTCTTCTGCGGCTCCGGAGCGAGGTCGAGCACCTCGCCGACGACGACGGGGCCGGTCACCTCGAAGCGGTGGACGTCCTCCTCCTCCAGGCCGACCGACACCAGGGCCGCGTGCACGGACTCCGTCGTGACGTCCTGCTCGAGGTCGACGTACTCCCCCAGCCAGCTCAGCGGGATGCGCATCAGATCACCATCCCGTACTGCTCGCTGAAGCGGACGTCGCCCTCGACCATGTCGCGCATGTCCTTCACGTCGTTGCGGAACATCAGGGTCCGCTCGATCCCCATGCCGAAGGCGAATCCGGAGTACTCCTCCGGGTCGATCCCGGCCGCGCGCAGCACGTTCGGATTCACCATGCCGCAGCCGCCCCACTCGATCCAGCGGGCACCGCCGACGAAGGTCGGGTGCCAGACGTCCAGCTCGGCGCTGGGCTCGGTGAAGGGGAAGTAGTTCGGGCGCAGGCGGATGCGCGCGTCGTCGCCGAAGAGGATCCGCGCGACGTGCTCGAGGGTGCCCCGCAGGTGCGCCATGGTCAGGCCGCGGTCGACGGCGAGACCCTCGAACTGCGTGAACACGGGCGTGTGAGTCGCGTCGAGCTCGTCGGTGCGGTACACCCGTCCGGGAGCGATCACGTAGAGCGGCAGCGGGCGCTCGAGCATCGAGCGGATCTGCACCGGCGAGGTGTGCGTGCGCAGCACCAGGTGCGAGTCGACGGGGTCGACGAAGAAGGTGTCCTGCATGGCGCGGGCCGGGTGGTCCTCGTCGAAGTTCAGGGCGTCGAAGTTGAACCACTCGTTCTCGAGCTCCGGCCCCTCCGCGATCTCCCAGCCCATCCCGACGAACACGTCGGCGATCGACTCCTGGAGCAGAGAGAGGGGGTGGCGGGCGCCGCGGCGCACGAAGCTGGCGCCGGCGGTGACGTCCACGCGCTCGGCCTCGAGCGCGGCCGCGTCCTCTGCCTCGACGAGCTCGGCCTCGCGGGCGGCGTAGGCGTCGCCCACCTGCTTGCGGGCACCGCCGACGAGCTTGCCGGACGCCGCCTTGTGCTCGGGCGGGACGGAGCGCATCTGCGCGTTGAGGCGGGCGAGGGCGGACCCCTCGCCGAGGTGGGCGGCTCGGGCGGACTTCAGAGCGGTGGAGTCGCCCGCCGCGCCGATGGCGGCGAGGGCGTCGGCGACCGCCGCGGAGACGGCCTCGTCGGTGATCGGGTTGCTGTCTGACACGATCCCCCAGTGTAGGCGAGGGCCTCCGCCCCCTCCCGCCGCCCGCGCGCGGTGCTCGTCGCGCTCGCCCGCGGCCAGGCCCCCGTCTGCGCCGACGGCTCTCGAAGCCCCGCCACCGGCGCTGCTCGACCAGCAGGGGCGGGTTCTCGCTACGCCGGGGTCGGAGGCTGCTCGACCGGCAGGAAGCTGGGCGCCGCCGGACGGGAAGACCCCCGGACCGATCGCGACTCCCCGATCACCACCGCCTCCGCGTCGACGACGCCGGAGCGGAGCACCACCGCTCGATGCGCTGAGCGATCGCCGGACCCTCGAGGCGAACGGAGGAATCGCGTGCGAGCGATTCCTCCTAGCCGGACGCAGGACGCTCTGCGGAACCCGACCCCGTCAGGAAGCCGACCGCGGTGAGGATCGCCCTCGGGCGATCCTCACAGTTCAATCCTGCACAGCGATCAGCTGCGTGTCCGTCTGCGCGCGGGCTGCGGGGTGGCCGCCGATGGTGCGGCCGCCGCGTCCGCCGCTCTTCGTGCGGATCTCGATCCACTTCGCCAGCCCCGAGAGGAGGAGGCAGATGCCGATGTAGATCGCTCCGATGACGATCGCCGCCGGGATGATCGGGCTGTCGAGGCTCGACTGGTTGCCCAGGTAGCGCGCGTAGTACAGCAGCTCGTTGTAGGTGATGATCGAGCCGAGCGCCGTGTCCTTGAGGGCGACGACGAGCTGGGCGATGATCACGGGCAGCATCGAGCGGATCGCCTGGGGGAACAGGATGAGCCGCATCACGCCGGACTTGCGCAGGCCGATCGCGTAGCCCGCCTCCTTCTGTCCTCGCGGGAGGGCTTCGATGCCGGCGCGGAAGATCTCGGAGAAGACGGAGCCGTTGTAGAGGGTCAGGGCGATGACGACGGCGAGGTAGGGGCTGAGCTTGAGGCCAGCGAACGGCAGGCCGTAGTACATCAGCATCATCAGGATCAGGACGGGGATCGCCCGGAACAGCTCGATGAAGAGCGTGACGGGGACGTTGATCCAGCGCCGGTCCGAGAGCCGGCCGATCGCCAGGAGGAGGCCGAGGACGAGGCTGGCGACGCCCGCCGTGGCGAAGGCCGCGAGCGTGCGGCCGAGGGCGCCGCCGATGCTCTGCCAGACCAGCGGGTAGCCGAACGCGCGCCACTTGGAGGCGTCGAACTGGCCGGACTCCGCGAAGCGCCAGACCACGAAGCCGAGGAACGCCGCGATCAGCAGGACGACGACGACGCCGATGACGCGGTTGCGCACGACGGCCCGGGGGCCGGGGTTGTCGAAGAGGACGGAGCTCATCGGGCGACCCTCCACTTCTTCTCGAGCTGACGTTGGACGAGCGAGAGCAGGGTGACCAGGACCACGAAGACCAGGGCCACCCAGAGGACGACGATGAGGCTGTTCTCGCCGCGCTCGTTGAGGACGCGGACGATGGTGCCCGCCTCCGCGACCGAGAAGCCGGCGGCGACGGTGGTGTTCTTCAGCAGCGCGATCAGGACGCTCATGAGCGGCGGGATCACGGAGCGGAAGGCCTGGGGCAGGACGACCTGCGTCATCGTGAGGCCGAAGTCGAGGCCGATCGCGCGGGCCGCCTCGGCCTGGCCGATCGGCACGGTGTTGATGCCCGACCGCAGCACCTCCGCGACGTAGGTCGCGGTGTAGAGGCTGAGGGCGCAGATCGCCAGGTTCGTGTAGTCCACCTGCGGCAGGTCGAGCTTGGGGTAGCCGAAGGCGAAGAAGAACATCACCAGCGTGAGCGGGGTGTTCCGGATGGTGTTCACGTACACCGTGCCGACCGCGCGGGCGATCGGGACGGGCGAGACGCGCATCGCGCCGACCACCGTGCCGATCAGCAGGGCGAACACGAGCGAGACGCTGAAGAGGATCAGGGTGTTGCCGAAGGCCGGGACGTAGACGTCGAGGTTGTTCAACAGGACATCCATGCGGCTGGCCCTTCTGTCGGAGCGGTGGTGGTGGTCGAGGAGAGGGGACCCCCGGGCGGCGGTCGGGCCGCCCGGGGCGCTTCCTAGTAGTCGTTCACCGCCGGCTGGGTGACGGTCGTGCCGGACTGGCCGAGCGTCTCGTCGTAGATGGCGCTCCAGGTCTCGCTGCCGTCGGTCAGCATGCCGTTGACGAAGTGGCGCAGGGCGTCGTCGTCCTTGGGCAGGCCGATGCCGTACAGCTCGGTGCTGAAGGGCTCTCCGACGACCTTGAGCTCGTCGGGCCGCTGAGCGGCGTAGCCGATCAGGATCGCGCCGTCGGTGGTGACGGCGTCGACGGTGCCGTCGGCGAGCGCGTCCACGCACTGCGAGTACGTGTCGAACTCCTCGGTCTTCACCTCGGGGTAGTTGGTGCGGATGTTCTGGATCGGGGTGGAGCCGGTGGCCGAGCACACGGTGGTGTCGGCGGTGAGGTCGTCCGGTCCGGTGATCGTGTCGTTGTCGGCCGCGACGAGCAGCTGCTGGCCGGTCTCGAAGTAGGGTCCGGCGAAGCCGACCTGCTCCTTGCGCTTGTCGGTGATCGAGTAGGTGCCGACGTAGTAGTCGATGTCGCCGTTCACGATCGACGCCTCGCGGTTGGCCGACGGGATCGCCTTGAACTCGATGGCGTCGGCCGCGAAGCCGAGCGAGGCGGCGGTCCACTTGGCGATCTCGATGTCGAAGCCGGAGCGCTCGCCGGTCGCCGCGTCGAGGTAGCCCAGCCCCGGCTGGTCCTCCTTGACGCCGATGACGACCTTGCCGTCCGCGGTCATCGCGTCGAAGGTCGGGCTGCCCTCGAGAGTGACGTCGGAGGCGACCTCGTACGCGGAGGTCCCTCCCTCGGAGCCTCCACCGGCGCCGCCGCCGGCGGTCCCGGAGTCGCCGGAGCAGCCGGCGAGGGCGAGGGTCGCTGCTGCGAGTCCCGCGGTCATGAACATGAGCCTGGTGCGCATGATCGTCCTTCCTGGGGTTCGGCCCGCCGGAGCGGGCGATGTCGGGTCGGCTCCCGGGTCACGGGTCCGACCTGCCTGGTGGCTGCTGATCGCGCTTCTAGTGCGTGATGAGCTTGGAGAGGAAGTCCTTGGCCCGGTCGGTGCGGGGCGCGGTGAAGAACGACTCCGGGTCGGTGTCCTCGAGGATCTCGCCGTCGGCCATGAACACGACGCGGTCGGCGGCCTTCCGGGCGAAGCCCATCTCGTGGGTCACGACGATCATCGTCATCCCGTCCTTGGCGAGCCCGACCATCACGTCCAGGACCTCGTTGATCATCTCGGGGTCGAGCGCCGAGGTCGGCTCGTCGAACAGCATCACCTTGGGCTTCATCGCCAGCGCCCGCGCGATCGCGACGCGCTGCTGCTGCCCGCCGGAGAGCTGGGCCGGCGTCTTGGCGGCCTGGTGGCCGACGCCGACCCGGTCGAGCAGCGCCGTGGCCTGGGCCTCCGCGTCCTTGCGGGAGAGCCCGCGGACCTTGATCGGGCCGAGGGTGACGTTCTCGAGGATCGTCTTGTGCGCGAACAGGTTGAACGACTGGAAGACCATCCCGACGTCGGCGCGGAGCGCGGCGAGGCCCTTGCCCTCCTCCGGGAGCTTCTGCCCGTCGATGGTGATGGTGCCGCCCGAGATCGTCTCGAGCCGGTTGACCGTGCGGCAGAGCGTCGACTTGCCGGACCCGGAGGGGCCGAGGACCACGACGACCTCGCCCCGGTGCACCGTCAGATCGATGTCCTTCAGAGCCTGGAAGTCGCCGTAGTGCTTCTGCACCCCGGAGAGGACGACGAGGGGTTCACCGGCGGGAGCGGCGGCGCGCTCGTCTTGCGGGGCTGTGACCATGCCGTCAGAGAAGCACACGGGGATGGGCCGGTCAAATCATGAGGGAATTCTTAACCGAAGGGTAACAACGCGCCCTGTTCTCCAGGTTCGCGGCACCCTCGGCCCGGTTCCTCTCAGGAACGCAGCGCGAAGGCGCTCTCGTACAGGCAGACGGAGGCCGCGGTCGCGAGGTTGAGCGACTCCGCCGCCCCGTAGATGGGCACCGCGACCACGCCGTCGACGAGGGCGAGCGACTCGTCCTCGAGGCCGCGCGCCTCGTTGCCGAAGACCCAGACGGTCGGCTGGGCGAGGTCCCCGCGTGCGCGGACGTCGAGCAGGTCCTCCCCCTTCACGTCGGCCGCGACGGAGCGGAGGCCCACGCCGCGGAGCCGGCCCAGCACGTCGGCGAGGTCGGCGCCGACCGCGACCGGGAGGTGGAAGAGCGAGCCGGTCGTGGAGCGCACGACCTTGGGATTGTAGAGGTCGACCGAGCGGCCGGACAGCACGACCGCGTCAGCACCGGCGGCGTCGGCGGCACGGATGATCGTGCCGAGGTTGCCCGGGTCGCGGACCTCCTCGAGCACCGCCACGAGACGCGGCTCGGAGGCGACGACGTCCTTGAGCGACGTGGGGAACTGACGGCAGACCGCGACGAAGCCCTGCGGAGTGACGGTGTCGGCCATCGCGTCGAGGACGTCCTCGGTCACGTACTCGATCTCCACCTCCGCCTCGGCGGCGGCGGCGACGATCTCGGGGTGGCGCTCCAGAGCTGTCGGAGTCGCGAACGACTCGACGATCAGCTCCGGGCGGTACTGCAGCGCCTCGGAGAGAGCCTGCGGGCCCTCGAGGAGGAAGAGCCCCGTCTCGAGCCGGGCCGGGCGGCGGGTGAGCTTCGCCACGGAGCGGACACGGGGAGAGCGGGGGTTGTCGAGCATGCGGCGAGCCTATCGGCGCGGTGATCGCCGCCCCCGCAGACACGGCGCGGGAGGGCCTGCGGACGACGGAGGGGGCCGCGACCTCTCGGTCGCGACCCCCTCCGGGAAGCCGTGCTGACTACGCTGCGGCCTTGGGCGCCGAGGTGTCGGCGGGCAGCGCGCTCTTCGCGGTCGCGACGAGCGAGGCGAACGTGGCCGGCTCGGTGATCGCGAGGTCCGCGAGGATGCGGCGGTCGACCTGGACGCCGGCCAGGGCGAGGCCCTGGATGAAGCGGTTGTAGGTCAGGCCGTTCGCGCGGGACGCGGCGTTGATGCGCTGGATCCAGAGACGACGGAACTCGCCCTTCTTGGCGCGGCGGTCGCGGTACGAGTAGACGAGGGAGTGGGTGACCTGCTCCTTCGCCTTGCGGTAGAGGCGCGACCGCTGGCCGCGGTAGCCCGAGGCGCGCTCGAGGATGACGCGACGCTTCTTGTGGGCGTTGACGGCCCTCTTCACTCTTGCCATTGCTGTTTCTTCCTATCGATCCGTGTCGGCTGAGTAGCGACCACGCGGCGCAGCGGGCTGCGCCGGCGGTGGGCTACAGACCGAGAAGCTTCTTGGCGACCTTGGCGTCCTGCGGGGCGAGGACCTGGTCCTGGTTGAGGCGGCGCGTGCGAACGCTGGACTTGGACTCCAGGTTGTGACGCATGCCGGCCTGCTGCTTCATGACCTTGCCGGAGCCGGTCACCTTGAAGCGCTTCTTGGCACCCGAGTGGGTCTTCATCTTGGGCATGTTCTCTCCTTGTGAACGTCACTCCGCGCTCGGCGGGGCGAAACCGGTGCCCCGCGAGCGGGGCGTCCACCGGCCCCGAGGCCGGGGCGGCGAAGTACTAGACGGACTCGGCCTCGGCCGTGTCCTCGGGGGTGTTGGCCTCGCGACGAGCGGCGCGGACCGCATTGGCCTCGGCCTTCGCCTCGGACTTGTTCTTCAGCGGGCCGATGACCATCACCATGTTGCGACCGTCGATGGTCGGGGTGGACTCGACCTGGCCGAACTCGGCGACGTCCTCCGCGAAGCGCTGGAGCAGGCGGACGCCCATCTCGGGGCGCGACTGCTCGCGACCGCGGAAGAGGATCATCGCCTTGACCTTGTCGCCCGCCTTGAGGAAGCCCTCGGCGCGCTTGCGCTTGGTCTCGTAGTCGTGCTTGTCGATCTTCAGGCGGAAACGGACCTCCTTGAGGATCGTGTTCGCCTGGTTGCGACGGGCTTCCTTGAGCTTCTGAGCCTGCTCGTACTTGAACTTCCCGTAGTCCATGATCTTGGCCACGGGCGGCTTGGAGTTGGGGGCGACCTCGACCAGGTCCAGGTCTGCGTCCTGCGCGAGTCGCAGGGCGACCTCGATCTTGACGACGCCGACCTGTTCTCCTGCGGGACCCACGAGGCGGACCTCGGGGACGCGGATACGGTCGTTGGTACGGGGATCGCTGATTGCGTTTCTCCTCTGATCTCGGTGAGTGCAGCTGCGCTGCCGGAGTCTTCTCCAGCGCACCCGAGAGAGGTGATCGTCCCGTCCACGTCGTGCCTGCAGCACGGCGCTCGCACCCTGTGACGCGGTTCCCGAGGCGGACCTCGAGAGCCGCAGCCCTGCCTCCGGTGGCCTGATGACCCTCGGGGGCGGAGTGCTTCTGACCCGGTAACCTTGTGAAGCGGTCAAGCGCGGGTGGGAGAATCTCCACTTTCGAACCGAGGACATGCCTCGGAGCCCGGACAACCATAGCAGACCAGCGGCCCGCCCGACAGAGCGAATCCGGCCGCCCTCGATCCTCTGCTGCGGCGACCGCGCCCCTCCACCACGGACGACGAACGAAGGACCCATGGCCCAGTACGACGACGACTACACGCGACGATTCGGCGAGGACGGCGGAGCCTCCGACGTGGAGGCCGCGCGCGACATCGCGGAGGTCCCGGCGGTGGAGATCATCACCACCGCCGCCGTGCACCTGATGAGCGCGGCCGCCGTCAAGTGCGGGCTCGCCGACGAGCCCGGAGCGCAGGTCGACCTCGACGAGGCGCGCAAGCTCATCAGCGCGCTCGCGGGCCTGGTCACGGCCGGGGCGCCCGACATCAGCGACATGCACGCCCGGAGCCTGCGCGACGGCCTCCGCACCCTCCAGCTCGCGTTCCGTGAGGCGTCCCCGATCGCCGACCCGATCGGCAAGGGCCCGGGCGAGAAGTGGACCGGCCCGGTCACCTGATCGGGAGTCAGCGGGCGGCGGCGAGCTGCAGCGTCATCGAGTCGACGCGCTGCGCGACGGTCTCGTCGGCCGCCCACCGCTCCCCCAGGCGCGCGACGAGGGCGCCGAGCGCGTCCTGATCGAGCCCCGGGCGCAGGCTCAGGACCACCACGAGCTCGGGGCCCGCGAGGCGCTGCTCCGGGTCTCCCGCGCGCACCTCGAGCGAGGCGACCGCCCGTTCCCCCTCCGCAGCCGCGCGCAGAGCCCGGAGCACCTCCGCATCGGCGGGGGCCGGCCGCCAGGCGCCGCCCTCCGCGATCGCCCAGAGGGCCGGGCGCCGGACCGCGAACTCCCGCTCGGACGCGGGGTCGAGGACCATCACCTCGGTGCCCTCCGCGACGGCCGCCAGGGCCGCGCGGCGCCCGTCGACAGGGACGGGACGGGCGGCCGGGTCCCACCGGCGCATGCTCTCGACGCCGCTGAAGACGGGGAGCACCGTGCGGCCGTCGGGTCCGGCGACCGTGACGATCGCGAGCTCCTGCGTCTTGTCCGCCCGGAGTCCCCCGACTCCCTCGGCCTCCTCGCCGAGGCGGGCGACCAGCGGGATGAGCAGGCGGGACGTGCGTATCGCGTCGACCACGGCCTCCGGGCCGCGAGTGCCGCGGGCGAAGGACTCGAGCGCTGCGACCAGCGGCTCAGGGGCGCTTCCGTCGTCCTCCGGTGCTGCGCTCGGCTCGAAGTGCCGGCCCGCCCAGGGGGTGCCGGCCGAGTCGGTCAGATGCGCCGGGAGCGGGCGGGGCTCACTCGGATGCGACATCCAGGGCCTCCGCGAGCGTGAACGCGCCCGCGTACAGCGCCTTGCCGACGATCGCGCCCTCGAGCCCCTGGGGCACGAGGTCGCGCAGAGCGGCGATGTCGTCGAGGTTCGAGATGCCGCCCGAGGCGATCACGGGGCGGTGGGTGCGGGCCATGACCTGCTCGAGGAGCTCGAGGTTCGGGCCCTTGAGCGTGCCGTCCTTCGTGACGTCGGTGACGACGTAGCGGGTGCAGCCGGCCTCCTCCAGGCGGTCGAGGACCTGCCAGAGGTCGCCGCCCTCCTTGGTCCAGCCGCGCGCGGCGAGCGTGGTGCCCCGGACGTCGAGCCCGACGGCGATCTGGTCGCCGTACTGCGCGATGACGCTCGCGGCCCACTCGGGGTTCTCGAGCGCCGCGGTGCCGAGGTTGATGCGCTTCGCGCCGGCGCTCAGCGCGGACTCGAGGCTGCGGTCGTCGCGGATCCCGCCGGAGAGCTCGACGTTGACGCCCTTCACCTGCCGGATGACCTTCTTCATGATGCCGTGGTTGTCGCCGCGGCCGAAGGCGGCGTCGAGGTCGACGAGGTGGATCCACTCCGCGCCCTGGTCGGCCCAGTCGCCCGCGGCGTCGATCGGGTCGCCGTAGTTGGTCTCGGTCCCGGCCTCGCCCTGCGTGAGCCGCACGGCCCTGCCGCCCGCCACGTCGATCGCGGGCAGGAGGACCAGGCCCGGGGCCTTGGTGAACTCGCTCATCGTCATCCTCAGTCTCGGAGCCGGTGCCGGCCCCTGGAGGCGCCGACCACCGGCCGATCCTAGTTCGTGCGGAGGGTGCCCAGCCAATTGGCCAGCAGCCGGAGCCCGGCGGCCCCCGACTTCTCGGGGTGGAACTGCGTGGCCGAGAGCGGCCCGTTCTCGACCGCGGCGATGAAGGGGCCTCCGTGATCGGCCCAGGTGACCGCGGGACGCGGGAACGGGGGCATCACGTCGAGCGACCACTCGCGGGCGCCGTAGGAGTGCACGAAGTAGAAGCGCTCCTCGGCGATGCCGTCGAAGAGCACCGAGCCCTCGGGAGCGGAGACGGTGTTCCAGCCCATGTGCGGGACGACCTCGGCCGGGAGGAGGTCGACCGTCCCCGGCCACTCGCCCAGGCCCTCGCTCTCGACCCCGCGCTCGACGCCGCGCTCGAAGAGCACCTGCATCCCGACGCAGATGCCCAGGACGGGGCGCCCGCCGGCGAGGCGCTTCTCGATGATCTCGCCGCCGCGGGCGCGGGTCAGCGCCGACATCACCGCGTCGAAGGCGCCGACGCCGGGCACGAGGAGGCCGTCCGCCTCCAGCGCCCTCTGCCGGTCCCCCGTCAGCTCGACGTCGGCCCCGGCGAGCTCGAGCGCCTTGACGGCGGAGTGCACGTTCCCCGAGCCGTAGTCGTAGACCACGACGGAGGGGCGGGCCGAGCTCACAGCGCGCCCTTCGTCGACGGCACGCCGGAGACGAGCGGATCGAGGGTCTTGGCCTGACGGAAGGCGCGGGCGAACGCCTTGAACTCCGCTTCGGCGATGTGGTGCGGGTCCCTGCCGCCGAGCACCGTGACGTGCACGGTGAGGCCGGCGTTGAAGGCGATCGCCTCGAAGACGTGGCGCACCATCGACCCGGTGAAGTGACCGCCGATCAGGTGCAGCGCGAAGCCCTCCGGCTCGCCGGTGTGCACGAGGTAGGGGCGCCCCGAGATGTCGACGACGGCCTGCACGAGCGCCTCGTCGAGGGGGACGAGCGCGTCGCCGAAGCGGGAGATCCCGGCCTTGTCGCCGAGAGCCTGTCGGATGGCCGTGCCGAGCACGATGCCGATGTCCTCCGCGGTGTGGTGGATGTCGATCTCGATGTCGCCGCGGGCCCGGACGCGCAGGTCCGTGAGCGAATGCTTCGCGAACGCCGTCAGCAGGTGGTCGAAGAAGGGCACGCCGGTCTCGAGATCGGCGACGCCCGTGCCGTCGAGGTCGAGGGAGAGCTCGATGCTCGACTCGCTGGTGGCACGGCTGAGGGAGGCGGTGCGCCCGGGTGCGGCGCTCGGGGAGGTCATGCCTCCCAGTCTATTCGCGCCGCGTCGCCGCCCCCGGGCGGAGCTCACTCGCGCGAGAGCGCCACCGCGGGGTCGGCCGACGGTGCGGGGAGGGAGGCGAGCGCCTCGAGGAACGCGGTCGTCTCCTCCTCGGTGCCGGCGCTGACACGGAGGTGGTTCGGGATGCCGACGTCGCGGATGAGGACGCCGCGGGCGAGCAGGCCCTCGAACACGGCGGCCGGATCCGCGACACCGCCGAAGAGGACGAAGTTGCTGCCGGTCGCGTACGGGCGGTAGCCGAGGGCGCGCAGGCCGTCGATCATCCGGTCGCGCTGCACGATGATCTCGCCGACCATGGCGAGCATCTCGTCGGCGTGAGCGAGGGCGGCGGTCGCGGCGGCCTGGGTGAGGGCCGACAGGTGGTACGGGAGGCGGACGAGGCGGAGTGCGTCGATCACCGCGGGGTCGGCGGCGAGGTAGCCCAGGCGGACACCGGCGAAGGCGAAGGCCTTGCTCATGGTGCGGGACACGAGCAGGTGCGGTCGCCCGGGGAGGAGGCTCAGCGCGGTGGGCGCGCCCCTGCCCGCGAACTCGGCGTACGCCTCGTCGACGACGACGATGCCGTCGGTCGCGTCGCAGACCGCCTCGATCACGGCGAGGTCGAGCGGCGTCCCGGTCGGATTGTTCGGAGCGCAGAGGAAGACGATGTCGGGCCGGGCCCGGCGCACCTGCTCGGCGGCGTACTCGGCTCCGATCTCGAACTCCGCCTCGCGCGGAGCGGGGATCCACTCCGTTCCGCTCCCCGACGCGAGGATCGAGTACATCGAATAGGTGGGCGCGAACCCCAGCAGCGAGCGCCCCGGACCGCCGAACGCTTGAAGGACGTGCTGGAGCACCTCGTTCGATCCGTTCGCAGCCCACACGCCGTCCGCGGTGAGCCCGTGACCGAGGTAGCCGGCGAGGGAGTCGCGCAGCTCTCGGAACTCGCGGTCGGGGTACCGGTTGACGGTGCGCAACGCCTCCGAGACCCGCCCGACGATGTCGGCGATCACGTCGTCCGGGACCGGGTGGGTGTTCTCGTTGACGTTGAGGGCGACGGGCACGACCGCCTGGGGTGCGCCGTACGGGTGCTTGCCTCGGAGGTCGTCGCGGAGGGGCAGGTCGTCGAGAGTCGTCACCAGGGAATGGTAGCGAAGCGCCCGACGCGGACGACCGGGCAGCCCGGCTCAGCGAGCGGTGTCGTACTCGGCCGGGACGGCGAGGCGCTGCCCGGGCTCGACGCCCGCGCTCGAGAGCTGGTTGAGGGAGAGGATGTCGTCGACCACGTCGCGCGGGTCCGCCTGCGGGGCGAGCTCCTCGGCGAGCGACCAGAGCGACTCGCCCGCGTGGACGGTGACGTACTGGAACTCGACCACAGCGGCGTCGCTCGACGCGACCGCTCCACCGCCGTTGAGCCCGAAGGCGAAGGCACCCGCGACGATCGGCAGGGCTCCCAGAGCGGCCACCACGGCGCGGCCGCGGCGCGTGAGGCGGAGACGGGTGCGGACGATCCGCGCCTCGCCGAACGCGTTCATCGGCTCGGGAGCGGACGGCAGGACCTCGACGGGCCGGGCCGCGGACGAGCGCTGCAGCGGGCGGGAGGTGAGCTGTGCGGTCATGGGATCGCTCCTTTCAATAGGGATTCGGAGAGGCCCTCGGCCGGGAGGGCCGCCCCGAACGCCTGTACCGAACATATCTTCGAACGACGGAGCGGTCAAGGGACCGTCCGGCTGATCCGCGGGCGTACTCGCGCGCGACACACTCGAACGAATGTTCCGAGTCGGGAGTTCCGGCGGATACAGTTTCGAGAGCCTGGTCGTAGTACAGCAGCGACCACCGACATTCCTTGTCGGGTCGCGACCGGGCGGGCGCGCACGCGGCGTGCGCACCGGGAAGAGGGAGCATCGTGAGCGACGCGCAGAGGGCCGGGACCCCGGCCGCCAAGACGAAGGCGGCCGCGGGCCGGCGCCGGAAGAGCCTGAGCGCCAAGCAGCTCGCGATCCTCGACGCGATCCAGCGCTCGGTGTCGAGCCGCGGCTACCCGCCGAGCATGCGCGAGATCGGCGACGCGGTCGGCCTCGCCTCGCTGTCGAGCGTCACCCACCAGCTCAACCAGCTCGAGCTCAGCGGCTATCTGCGCCGCGACCCGAACCGGCCCCGCGCCCTCGAGATCCTCATCGACGTCCCCAGCTCGACGGAGGACGACGGGTCGTTCGAGTCGACCGCGACGGTCGGCGACGCGGCGATGGTCCCTCTCGTCGGCCGCATCGCGGCGGGCGTGCCGATCATGGCCGACCAGCAGATCGACGAGGTGTTCCCGCTTCCCCGGCAGCTCGTCGGCAAGGGCGAGCTCTTCATGCTCAAGGTCGTCGGCGAGTCGATGATCGACGCCGCGATCTGCGACGGCGACTGGGTCGTGGTCCGCTCGCAGCGCACCGCCGAGAACGGCGAGATCGTAGCGGCCATGCTCGACGGCGAGGCCACCGTCAAGGTGCTGCGCCAGCGCGACGGCCACACCTGGCTGCTGCCCCGCAACTCCAACTTCGAGCCGATCCTCGGCGACGAGGCCGAGGTGCTCGGGAAGATCGTGGCGGTCCTCCGCTCGGTCTGACACCGGGAACGCAGGAGGGGCCCGACCGGCGTGCAGCCGGCCGGGCCCCCTCCTGCGTTCGACGGGCACCGGCGATCGGGGCGCGCGCCCCTCCGTCGCGGTCACGGGAAGGCGGAGGAGGGCCGCCGACACGAGATCGCCGAACCCTCCGGCCGCCGGAGCGGGTCGATGGTGCGGGTCGCCGCACCCCCTCCCGGATGCGCCGAGCGCCCGCCTCCCTGACGGGGAGACGGGCGCTCGGGTAGTGGCGATCAGGCCTGGACGGCCGCGCGCGGAACCGCGAACTCGGTGAGCGAGCCCGCCAGATCGGCGTGCACGAGGGCGACCACGTGGGTGCCGCCCTCGACGTACTGCGTCGACAGGATCCGGCCGCTGCGGTGCAGATGCGAGATCACGTCGCCCCGGTCGTACGGCACGAGCAGGTCGATCTCGACGTCCGGCTCGGGCAGGATCTCGGCGATCCGCGCCTCCAGCTCGTCGATGCCCTCGCCGCTGCGTGCCGACACGAAGACCGCGTCGGGAGCGAGACCGCGCAGCACCAGCCGCGTGCCCTCGTCCACCAGATCGGCCTTGTTGAAGGCGATGATCTCGGGGATGCTGCGGGCGCCCACCTCGCCGATCACGTCGCGCACGGTGGCGATCTGCCCGGCCGGATCGGGGTGGGAGGCGTCCACGACGTGGACGATCACATCGGAGTCCGCGACCTCCTCGAGCGTCGACCGGAAGGCCTCGACGAGCTGGTGCGGAAGCGCTCGCACGAAGCCGACCGTGTCGGCGAGCGTGTAGAGGCGCCCGTCCTTCGTCTGGGCCTTGCGGACGGTGGCGTCGAGAGTCGCGAAGAGCGAGTTCTCGACGAGGACGCCCGCGTGCGTCATCCGGTTCAGCAGGCTCGACTTGCCGGCGTTCGTGTACCCCGCGATCGCCACCGAGGGGACGGCGTTGCGCTTGCGGTTCGCGCGCTTGGCCTCGCGGGCGGGCTTCATCGCCGTGATCTGCTTGCGCAGGCGCGCCATGCGGGTGTGGATGCGGCGACGATCGAGCTCGATCTTCGTCTCACCCGGACCGCGCGAGCCCATTCCGGCTCCCGCGCCCACCTGGCCGCCGGCCTGGCGGGACATGGACTCGCCCCAGCCGCGCAGTCGCGGGAGCAGGTACTCGAGCTGCGCGAGCTCGACCTGCGCCTTGCCCTCACGGCTCTTCGCGTGCTGGCTGAAGATGTCGAGGATCACCGCGGTGCGGTCGATCACCTTGACCTTCACCACGTCCTCCAGCGCACGCCGCTGGCTCGGTGCGAGCTCGGTGTCGGCGACGACCGTGTCCGCGCCGAGGGCCGCGACGAGCCCCGCGAGCTCCTGGGCCTTGCCCTTGCCGAGGTAGGTGCTCGGATCGGGGTGCGGGCGGCGCTGGAGCAGGCCGTCGAGGACCGTCGCTCCCGCCGTCTCCGCGAGCGCGGCGAGCTCGTGCAACGAGTTCTCCGCGTCCTCCAGCGAATTCTGCGAGTACACGCCGATGAGCACGACGTTCTCCAGGCGCAGCTGGCGGTACTCGACCTCCGTGACGTCCTCGAGCTCGGTCGAGAGGCCGGCGACGCGTCGCAGCGCCTGCCGGTCGTCGCGGTCGAACTGCTCGCCGTCGCTGTTCTCGCCCTCGTGGCCGGCGCTCTGCAGCGCCTGGGCTCCACCCGCGACGAAGCGCGAGTACCCCGCCGAACGCGACTGCGCGTTCGCCAGGACCCTCGAGACGACGTCCACGGCCTCGGTCGTGTCGGTCTCGTTCAGGTCTTCCGTCATCCGGATAACACTAACTCCTCAGGTCTTGATAGGTTCACTTCTCATGGCCGCCGAGCACTACTTCTCGAGTACTCCCGACGGCGACCTCCGGCCCCGCAGGATCCAGGCCCGCCTGGCCGGCCGCGACCTCGAGGTCACGACGGCAGGAGGGGTGTTCAGCCCCGGTCACGTCGATCTCGGCACACGCGTCCTGCTGGACGCGGTGCCCGACGCCCCCGCTGACGGGGACCTGCTGGACCTCGGCTGCGGCTGGGGCCCGATCGCCCTCGCGCTCGCCCTCGCCTCCCCCGACGCCCGGGTGTGGGCGGTCGACGTCAACCAGCGGGCGCTCGAGCTGGTCCGTCGCAACTGCGAGGAACTCGGCGTCCTCAATGTCAACGCCGTGCTGCCCGAGGATGTTCCCGACGACGTCCGCTTCCGCACCGTGTGGTCGAACCCGCCGATCCGCATCGGCAAGGAGGAGCTGCACCTCCTGCTCGAACGCTGGCTGCCGCGGCTCGAGGAGGGCGCGGACGCCTGGCTCGTCGTGCAGCGCAACCTCGGCTCCGACTCGCTCCAGACCTGGCTGGGCGCCGCGTTCGCCGGGCGGCTCGACGTGGAGCGCGTCTCCTCGGCGAAGGGCTTCCGCGTGCTGCGGACGACCCGCCTGGCCTGACCGGGTCCTCAGTCGATCCGGATCGTCCCGGTGAAGACGAGGTCGGCCGGGCCGGAGAGCCCGACGTGCTCGCCCTCCTCCGCCGCGAACATCGTCACGCCGAGCGTGCCGCCCGGGACCTCCACGCGCCAGGCCTGCGGAGCGCGCGCTCCCGCCCAGTAGCGCACCGCCAGTGCCGCCGCCGCGGCACCCGTGCCGCAACTCAGGGTCTCGCCGCTGCCGCGCTCGTGCACGCGCATCCGGATCCGCCCGATCCCGTCGTGGACCAGGGGCTCGCCGGGAACCACGAACTCGACGTTCGCGCCGTCCTCGAGCTCCGGGTCGAGCTGCGGGATGTAGGAGAGGTCGGCGGAGTCGAGCTCCTCGTCGTTGCTGAGGGCGACGACCACGTGCGGATTGCCGAGGTCGATCCCGAGACCGGGGCGCGCGACCTTGAGCTCCTTCGCCCGCACCAGGGGCTCGCCGCCCGCCAGCTCCCAGCGGCCGAGGTCGACCTGGAACCCGGCACCGCTGCGGGTGACGTCGCGGACGCCGGCGCGGGTGCCGATCGGCAGGGTGTCGCCGGGCTCGAGCGCCGCGAGGCCGCCCGCGAGCAGGAACGCGGCGTAGACGCGGATGCCGTTGCCGCACATCTCGGCGATCGAGCCGTCGGCGTTGCGGTAGTCCATGAACCACTCCGCCTCGCTCTCCTCGGCCAGAGCCGCGGCGCCCTCCAGGATCGCGCGGGAGCGGACGGCACGGATGACGCCGTCGGCGCCGACGCCGAAGTGGCGGTCGCAGATCATCGCGATCTGCGCGGGCGAGAGGTCGACCTCACCGTCCGGGTCGCTGAAGAGCACGAAGTCGTTGCCGGTGCCCTGGCCCTTGGTGAAGTGCAGCTCGATCGTCATGGCGCACAGCCTAGCGAGGAGCGGGAGCGGCGGCCTGGGCGGCGGCGTGCGCCCGCGACACCAGGTCCGGCGCGTCGTACGGGAGCCGGTGGGCGCCGGCGTAGCGCCGGAACCAGCTGTTCTGCCGACGTGCGTAGCGGCGCGTGAGCGCCTGCGTCGCCGCGATCGCCTCCTCCTCGCGGAGGACGCCGGCACGCTGGGCGAGCGCCTGGGCGTACCCGATGGCCCGCCCGGCTGTGACGCCGCGCTCCAGGCCGAAGGGGACGAGCCGCTCGACCTCGTCGAGCATCCCGGTCGCCCACATCCGCTCCACCCGCCGGTCGAGGCGCTGCACCAGCTCCTCCCGCGGAGCCTCGAGGAACAGGATCGAGGCGGGGCGCCACCGAACCGGCTCGTCGGACATCAGCGCGCTGTGCGTGCTCCCGCCGGTGAGCTCCGCGATCTCGAGCGCGCGGACGATGCGCCGGGCGTTGTGCGGACCGATCCGCTCGGCCACTCCGGCGTCGATCCGGCGCAACCGCTCGACGAGGGCGCCCAGGCCCTCCCGCTCGGCGGTCTCCTCGAGCCGGCGCCGGACGGCCGGGTCGGTGCCCGCGAACGAGAACTCGAAGACGACGCTGGAGACGTACAGACCGGAGCCCCCGACGAGGATCGGCGTCGCCCCGCGCGCCAGCACGCTCTCGATCACGCGCCGCGCCTCGCTCTGGTAGCGGGCGACCGACGCCTCCTCCGTCACGTCGAGGACGTCGAGCAGGTGGTGCGGGACGCCCCGACGCTCGTCGGCGGGCAGCTTCGCGGTGCCGATGTCCATCCCGCGGTAGAGCTGCATCGCGTCGGCGTTCACGATCTCAGCGGCGCCGCCGTCCTGCCGGATCGCCTCGGCGAGCTCGAGCGAGAGGTCGGACTTGCCCGTGCCGGTCGCGCCGACGACCGCGATGAGCTCCGGCGCGGTATCGGGGGCTCCGGTCTCAGCGCTCGCCATCGAGGGCGTCGTAGATCGGCGTCGTCAGCGTGCCGGCGTCGCGCACGCGCAGCGACGGCAGGCCCAGCGAGACCCGGGGCGCCCCGCTCCCGCCCGGGGCGGCCGGAACTCCGCAGGACTCGGTCTGCGCCCGGTCCCAGGCGTCGCCCGCGCGGGTGCGGCGGATGCGGAGCGGCGCGCCGTCGGGCGAATCCGCCAGGAGGTAGAAGGGGGCGGCACGGGTGACCCGGACGGAGACCACGTCTCCGGGACGCGGCTGCTCGGAGCCCTCGGGCACGTCGAAGTGCACCAGACGGCTGTCCTCGGCGCGTCCGCTCAGCCGGTGCGTCTCCGTGTCGCGACGGCCCTCGCCGGTCGCGACGAGGACCTCGACCTCTCGGCCGACGACTGCGCGGTTCTCCTGCTCGCTGATCGCGTCCTGCAGGGCGACGAGCCGCTCGTAACGCTCCTGGACGACCGCCTTGGGGATCTGGTCGGGCAGCGTCGCGGCCGGGGTGCCGGGCCGGATGGAGTACTGGAAGGTGAAGGCGGAGGCGAAGCGGGCCGCCTCGACCACCCGCAGGGTCTCCTGGAAGTCGGCCTCCGTCTCGCCGGGGAAGCCCACGATGATGTCGGTGCTGATCGCCGCGTGCGGGATGCGATCGCGCACCCGGTCGAGGATCCCGAGGAACTTCTCGGAGCGGTAGGAGCGGCGCATCGCCTTGAGGACGCGGTCGGAGCCGGATTGGAGCGGCATGTGCAGCTGCGGCATCACCGCCGGCGTCTCGGCCATGGCGTCGATCACGTCGTCGGTGAAGGCCGCGGGATGGGGGCTCGTGAAGCGGATCCGCGCGAGCCCGTCGATGGTGCCCGCCGCGCGGAGCAGCTTCGAGAACGCCTGGCGATCGCCGAACTCGACGCCGTAGGAGTTCACGTTCTGGCCGAGAAGGGTGACCTCGATCGCGCCGTCGTCCACGAGCGCCTGGATCTCGGCGAGCACGTCGCCGGGGCGCCGGTCCTTCTCCTTGCCGCGGAGCGAGGGGACGATGCAGAAGGTGCAGGTGTTGTTGCAGCCGACCGAGATCGAGACCCAGCCGCTGTAGGTCGAGTCGCGCTTCGTGGGGAGCGTGGAGGGGAAGACATCGAGCGATTCGAGGATCTCGAGCTGCGCCTCGTCGTTGTGGCGGGCGCGCTCGAGCAGGCTGGGGAGGGCGCCCATGTTGTGCGTGCCGAAGACCACGTCGACCCACGGGGCACGGTCGAGGATGACGTTCTTGTCCTTCTGCGCGAGACAGCCGCCGACCGCGATCTGCATCCCCTCGTGGCGGCGCTTCACCGACGCGAGGTGGCCGAGGTTGCCGTAGAGCTTGTTGTCGGCGTTCTCGCGCACCGCGCAGGTGTTGATCACGACGACGTCGGCCTCGGCTCCATCGGCGGACACGTAGCCCGCCGCCTCGAGCGAACCGCTCAGCCGCTCGGAGTCGTGCACGTTCATCTGGCACCCGAACGTACGGACCTCGTAGGTCCTCGGCCGGGTCTCGGCGACGGGCGACGGGGCGGTACCGAGCGTGCTCATGGTGTGGGATTCTACGCTCCGGTCGGACCGCTCCCGGGCCGCCGTGTCAGCGGAAGCGGACGCTCGACCCCGGCTTCCGGATCGTCTCGCGGACGACGCGCTGCACGAGTCCGCCGGCGTAGCCGCGGCGCGCGAGGAATCCCGTGAGTCGGCGCTCGGCGACCTCGTCGGAGAGCGAGCGCAGGCTCGGCAGGCGCTTGCGCGCGAGCTCGAGCGCCGTGCGGTACTCGTCGTCGCCGTCCAGCTCGTCGAGCGCTGACGCGATCGCCTCGGGGTCGATCTTCCGCGCGCGCAGCTCCTGCTGGATGGAGGAGCGGCCGAGCTTCTTGCGGTCGCGGAGCGAGACGACCAGCTGCTCCGCCATGCGGAGGTCGTCGAGGTAGCCGAAGCGCGTGAAGCGCTCGAGGATCTCGAGGGCGTCCTTCTCGGCGACGCCCTCCGTGTAGAGGCGCGCCTCGACCTCGGCGACCGAGAGGCTCTTGCGGGAGAGCCCCCGTACGATCCGATCCGCGACCTGCTCGGGATCGATCTCCTCCGGGATCTCGATCGCGTCGTCGTCGTCCTCGTCGTCCGCGTTCTCGACGAACGCCGGCGCGCGCCGGGCGACATGAGCCGAGAGCTCGGCGATCCGCTCGGAGGCCGGAGACGCGGCGCCGCCGACGGCCGAGCCTCCCGACTCTCCTCCGACCGTCCCGGGCGCACTGGTACGCGGCGTCCCGGCTCCGGACGGCTCCGGAAGCGACCCGGCCCCGTCGGCGTCCGGCGCCGCCGGAGCCCAGCCCTCGTCGCCCGCCGCACCCCGGTCGACCCAGGGCAGGAAGGCCACGGGGCGGCCCTTCGCCCCCTCCGCGGCCTTCTCCGCCACGGGCTAGGCGCCCTTGCGCACGGGCTGCTTGGTCTCGATCGCGACCGGCGCGGCCTCGACGGCCGCGTTCGGGTCGACGATCACGCCGAGCTTGACCAGGATGCGCTTCTCGATCTCGGCGGCCACATCGGGGTTGTCGATGAGGAACTGGCGCGCCTTCTCCTTGCCCTGGCCGAGCTGGTCGCCGTCGTAGGTGTACCAGGCGCCCGACTTGCGGACGATCTCGTGCTCGACGCCGAAGTCGATCAGGCTGCCCTCGCGGGAGATGCCGACGCCGTAGAGGATGTCGAACTCGGCCTGCTTGAAGGGCGGGGCCATCTTGTTCTTCACGACCTTGACGCGCGTGCGGTTGCCGACCGCGTCGGTGCCGTCCTTCAGCGTCTCGATGCGGCGGATGTCGAGGCGGACCGACGCGTAGAACTTGAGCGCCTTGCCGCCCGCCGTGGTCTCGGGGCTTCCGAAGAAGACGCCGATCTTCTCGCGCAGCTGGTTGATGAAGATCATCGTGGTGTTCGTGGTGTTCAGTCCGCCGGTCAGCTTGCGCAGCGCCTGGGACATGAGGCGGGCCTGCAGGCCGACGTGGGAGTCGCCCATCTCGCCCTCGATCTCGGCACGCGGCACGAGGGCCGCGACGGAGTCGATCACGATGAGGTCGATCGAGCCCGAGCGCACGAGCATGTCGGCGATCTCGAGCGCCTGCTCTCCGGTGTCGGGCTGCGACACGAGGAGGGAGTCGATGTCGACGCCGAGCTTCTTGGCGTACTCGGGGTCGAGCGCGTGCTCCGCGTCGATGAAGGCGGCGATGCCGCCGTTGCGCTGCGCGTTCGCGATCGCGTGCAGCGTGAGGGTGGTCTTTCCGGAGGACTCGGGGCCGTAGATCTCGACGATGCGGCCGCGGGGGAGCCCGCCGATCCCGAGCGCGACGTCGAGCGCGATCGAACCGGTCTGGATCACCTCGACGGGAGCGCGGTCGTCGCTGCCGAGGCGCATGACGGCGCCCTTGCCGAACTGGCGGTCGATCTGGGCGAGTGCGGTCTCGAGGGACTTCTCGCGGTCGGAGGAACTGGGCATGGCCGTCTCGCTCTCGTGTTCGTGGTGGTGTCGCCTACAGGCTGTCGCGACATGCCGGTGGCTGTCGGAGTGACAGTGCCGGCCGGCTGCGACAAGGCGGTGAAGCAGGTCCGTTCAGGTGTCTCCGACGGTACGCCCGACCACCGACATCGGGGCCGAGCGAGAGCGACTCCGTGGAGACGGGGCCGTTCCTGCTTCTGTGGAGGAGCCTAGTCCCGTTCGAACACGGATTCGAGCACGAGCCGTCGGCGTGTCGAACACGGCTTCGGCGACGGGAGCGTCAGCGGTGGCGCTTTCGCGGATCCACGCCGTGCCACCGGGCCTCCGGGATGTCGTTGGCGCGGCAGAGGGCGAGCCAGACCTCGCGCGGCTCCGCTCCGTCCGCGAGGGCGCGCTCGGCGGTGCGGCCCCCGAGCTCGGTCAGCACGAGGTCCGAGACCAGGACACGGGCATAGGCGCCGCCGAACTCGTCGTCCACCAGCTGCCGGAACTCGCTCAAGCGCATGCGTCCACGGTAGCCGCTGCCCGGAGGCCGCACTCCCCCGGGAACGCCGAAGGGCGCCCGGCCGGAGCCTGGGCGCCCTTCGCGTGGAACGGGTGCGGTGAGTGGAGGGGACGGGGGCCGACTACTGCGTGACGAGGTCCGCGTCGAAGCCGGCGACCATGTCGGCCGGGATGGTGTCGGGGATGGTGTCGATGCCCTCGATGACGGCGAGACGATCGCCGACCTCGCGCATGATCACCGAGATGGGGGTGTCGAGGGCGTCGGCGACAGAGGCGAGGATCTCCGAGGAGGCCTCCTTCTGACCGCGTTCGACCTCGCTCAGGTAGCCGAGCGCAACGCTCGCCTTGCTCGCCACCTGACGGAGCGTACGACCTTTCTGCAGGCGAAAGTCCCTGAGGACATCGCCGATCTCCTGACGAACTAGAACCACTGGACCCTCCTTCTCCACGTCAACCGCATGTCGTGCACCTGCACCGCGAGCACGAGCGCCGGAGATTCCGGAGCGGGTGATCGGGGGGCTGGGACGAGAGAACCGGATAGCTGTTCACTACCCGGTTCGTATGGTGTCGACTCTAATACCGGATGACTGGACTTTGCGTGTGAGCGACACCAGTTGTAACCGGGCCGCAATGCGGCGCATTCCGATTCCCGGAGGGCCCTCGCTGGGTATCCGCCTCATGCGCCGCGGGAGATCAGCTCCGCGCCGAGGGCGAGAGCCGCGTCGACCGAGGCGGCGCGGATCGCGGCGCGGTCGCCGTCGAACCGGTGCTCACGCACGAGCTCGTCCTCGCCGAGGACGGCCGCCACGAAGACGGTGCCGACGGCCGCATCCCCCTGCGGATCCGGACCGGCGACCCCCGTCGTCGCCAGGCCGAGCGTCGGACGCCCGTCGGCTGCGAGCCGCGAGGACGCTCCGCGCGCCATCTGCACGGCGACTCCGGGATCGACGGGCCCCCGCTCGCCGAGGACGCGCGCGTCGACCCCGAGGAGCCGGTCCTTGAGGTCGGTGGCATAGCTCACCACTCCCCCGCGGTACACGGCGGAGGCGCCGGGCACCTCCACGAGGGCGGAGCTGAGCGCGCCGCCGGTGAGCGACTCCGCGACGGCGAGGTCGACACCCCGCCGCCGGAGCTCGGCGATCAGCTGCGCGGCCGTCACCGCGTCGACCGGGCGGCCCGGCTCTGGCGGGCGGCGTCGGCGAGGTAGTCGATCCCGGTGGCGACCGTGAGCACCACCGCGGCCGTCATCGTGATCCCGTTCAGCCAGTGGACCCACTCGCCGAGGACGGCCCAGAGCGGCAGCAGAGCGAGGGAGATCGCGATCGACTGCACGATCGTCTTGAGCTTGCCGCCCCGCGACGCGGGGATCACCCGGTCCGAGAGCACGGCCATCCGGAACACGGTGATGCCGATCTCGCGCACCAGGATGACGATCGTCACCCACCACGGCAGCTCCGCGAGGATCGAGAGCCCGACGAGCGCCGCGCCGGTGAGCACCTTGTCGGCGATCGGATCCAGGAGCTTGCCGAGATCGGTCACGAGGCCCCGGCTCCGGGCGATGTGCCCGTCGATGCCGTCCGTGGCGATCGCGACGATGAAGAGGAGCGCCGCGGCGATCCGGATCCCGCCGTCCTGCCCCCCGTCGGCCAGCAGGAGCCAGAAGAAGACGGGCGCCAGCAGGATCCGGACGACCGTGATCGCGTTCGGCAGGTTCCAGTTGCCCGACGCGGCCGGAGCCGGTGCGGTGGGGTGGGTCATCGTGCTCCGCCGTTCCTCGCAGTGCGGGCGACCGGGACGGTCACTCGCGTCCCGTCAGCGTCCAGGCGTCCTCGCCGGACCCCTCGTCGTCGTCGTGGTAGTCGGTGGCGGCGGGCCCCGTCGGCTCGGCCAGCGGATCCGCGTACGGGTCCGGGGCGACCGAGGACGGCGCGGCCGGCCCCTCGCCCGGGTCCTCGCCGCGCATCCGCGCGAGGACGCCCGGCAGCTGCTCGGCGGTGACCAGCACGTCGCGGGCCTTCGACCCCTCGGAGGGGCCGACGACCTCGCGCGACTCGAGCAGGTCCATCAGTCGGCCGGCCTTGGCGAAGCCGACGCGGAGCTTGCGCTGCAGCATCGAGGTCGAGCCGAACTGCGTGCTGACGACGAGCTCGGCCGCCGCGATCAGCAGCTCGAGGTCGTCCCCGATGTCGGAGTCGATCTCCTTGCGCTGCGCCTGCACGGTGATGTCCTGGCGGTACTCGGGCTGCGCCTGACGGGTGACGTGCTCGACGACCTTCGCGATCTCGTCCTCGCGGACCCAGGCGCCCTGGACGCGCATCGGCTTGTTGGTGCCCATGGGGAGGAAGAGGCCGTCGCCCTGCCCGATGAGCTTGTCGGCTCCCGGCTGGTCGAGGATGACCCGCGAGTCGGTCACGCTGGTCACCGCGAAGGCGAGGCGGCTGGGCACGTTCGCCTTGATGAGGCCGGTCACCACGTCGACGCTCGGCCGCTGCGTGGCCAGCACGAGGTGGATGCCCGAGGCGCGCGCGAGCTGGGTGATGCGCACGATCGAGTCCTCGACGTCGCGCGGGGCGACCATCATCAGGTCGGCGAGCTCGTCGACCACCACGAGGAGGTACGGGTACGGCTTGAGGACGCGGCTGCTGCCCGCGGGGAGCTTGATCTCGTCCGCGCGGACGGCCGCGTTGAAGTCGTCGATGTGACGGAACCCGAACGACGCCAGGTCGTCGTAGCGCATGTCCATCTCCTTCACGACCCACTGCAGCGCCTCGGCGGCCTTCTTGGGGTTCGTGATGATCGGAGTGATCAGGTGCGGCACTCCGCCGTAGATGGTGAGCTCCACGCGCTTGGGGTCGATCAGGACCATCCGCACGTCCTGCGGGCGCGCGCGCATCAGCAGGCTCGTGATCATCGAGTTGACGAAGCTGGACTTGCCGGAGCCGGTGGAGCCGGCGACCAGGAGGTGCGGCATCTTGGCGAGGTTCGCCACGACGTAGCCGCCCTCGACGTCCTTGCCGACGCCGATGGTCATCGGGTGCGTGGACGTCGTCGAGGCCGGCGAGCGGAGGACGTCGCCCAGCGAGACGATCTCGCGGTCCGTGTTGGGGATCTCGACGCCGATCGCGCTCTTGCCCGGGATCGGGGAGAGGATCCGGACCTCGTTGCTGGCGACGGCGTAGGAGAGGTTCTTGCTGAGCGCGGTGACGCGCTCGACCTTGACGCCGGGGCCGAGCTCGATCTCGTAGCGGGTGACGGTCGGGCCGCGGGAGAAGCCGGTGACCGTCGCGTCCACGTTGAACTGCTGCAGCACCTCGGTTATGGCGCGGACCATCTCGTCGTTGGCCGCCGAGCGCGCCTTGGAGGGCGTGCCCGTCGAGAGGGCGGCCGCCGAGGGGAGGCGGTACGGCGCGTCGTCCTCGAACGAGGAGTCGAAACCGGCGGTCGGGTCCTCCTCGGCGAGGGGCGCGATCGGGCCGGTCTCGATGACGGGCGGGATCGGGACGGCGGGCGCCACGTCGAGGCGGTCGAGCCGGATGACCTCGGTCGCGTCGTCGTCGACCACACCGGTCGCGCCGCGGGGAGCGCCCGTCTGCTCGAAGCGGGCGAGCGCCGCCTCGGCGGTCTCGGCCTCGGCCAGCACCTCGGTGGCGTAGGAGCGGGTCGGCGGGTGGGCCTCGTCGTCGCGCTCCTCGAGCGCGGTGTCGAAGCCCTTCGCGCGGCCGCGGGCCGGCGCGGCGCCCTCGATGACCTCGGTGAAGGAGTCGATCGGAAGCTCGGTCTGCACGGTCGGCTCGTCCTCGCGCCCGGACTCGGTGCGCCGCCACCAGGGCAGCCCTCCGCCGTCCTGCTGCGCGTCCTCCTCCTGCTCGGCCTCCGCCTTCGCCGCGGCCTTCGCGGCGGCCCGCTCGGCCTTGAGGCGGGCGCGCTCCTCGTCGTCGAGCACGGGGGCGCCGAAGAGGTAGCCGTAGAGCTCCCGCGAGCGCGCGCCGATGCGGTTCGGCGGGGTCTTGGTGATGATGAACAGCGACAGCAGGATCACGAGCGACAGCAGCACGGTCGCGCCGGGGACGGTGGCGATCGCCGCGAGCGGGGCGCCCACCAGCCAGCCGAGGACGCCTCCCGCTGCCGCCATGGTCTCGATTCCCTGGCCGGGCTGCGGCAGGCCGAGGTGCGCGTGGCAGATGCCGGCGGAGGCGACGAGCAGCGTGATGACGCCCACGCCGATCCGCCCGTTGTCGTCGACGGACCGGGGGTGCCGGAAGAGCCAGAGGGAGAAGAGGAGAAGGACGACCGGCAGCACGTAGGCGACCCGGCCGAAGAAGCCGCCGAAGCTCCACGCGTCGAGCACCAGGGCGACCGGGTCGGTCGCGAGGAACCACTCGACGACCGCGCCCGCGACGGCCAGCAGCAGCAGCAGGAAGGGGACGCCGTCGCGGCGCTCCTCCTTCGCCAGCCGCTCGGGACCGAGGGCGCGCGCGGCGCCGCCCGCGAGGTGGGCCAGCGCCATCCAGAGCCGCACGGCGGGGTTGGTGCGCGGGGCGGACTCGAAGGCCACCGTCTTCGTCTCGGCGGCCGCCTTGCCCGAGCCCCGGCCGGATCGCGGCGCGCCGGAGCGCGGAGTCGCGCTGCCGCGCCCGCGCGAGGTCGTCTTGGTACTGGTCGCCATGAGGCCACCGTACCCGCCGCCCCCGTCAGGGCCGGTGACCCGCGCCGCGACGGCCGGCGCCGATCCGCCGCCGGCCGGGAGGCTCAGGCCTCGATGACGAGCGGCACGATCATGGGCCGGCGGCGGTAGGAGGTGTTGACCCAGCGGCCGACGACGCGACGGACGGCCTGCGACAGCGCGTGCTGGTCGCTCGCCCCGTTCCGCACCGCCTCCTCGAGCGCGGCCGCGATCCGCGGCTTGACCTCGTCGAAGACGCTGTCGTCCTCCGCGAAGCCCTTCGCGTGGATCTCGGGGCCGACGACGATCCGCCCCGTGCCCGCCTCGACCACCACGATGATCGAGATGAAGCCCTCCTCGCCGAGGATCCGCCGGTCCTTGAGGTCGGCGTCCGTGATCTCGCCCACCGACGATCCGTCGACGTAGACGAACCCCAGGTCGAGCCGTCCGACGACGGTCGCCCTGCCGTCGAGCAGGTCGATCACGGTGCCGTCCTCGGCGATGATCGTGTTCTCCTCCGCGATCCCGGTCTCGCGCGCGAGCTGCGCGTTCGCGACCAGGTGCCGGTACTCGCCGTGCACCGGCATCACGTTCAGCGGCTTGAGGATGTTGTAGCAGTAGAGGAGCTCGCCGGCCGCGGCGTGCCCGGACACGTGCACCTTCGCGTTGCCCTTGTGCACGACGGTCGCTCCGAGCCGGGTGAGCCCGTTGATGACCCGGTACACCGCGTTCTCGTTGCCGGGGATGAGGCTGGAGGCGAGGATCACGGTGTCGCCCTCCCCCGGCTCGATCTGGTGATCGAGGTTGGCCATCCGGCTGAGGACGGCCATCGGCTCGCCCTGCGACCCGGTGGACATGTAGACGATCCTGTCCTCGGGGACATCGCCCGACTTCTTCATGTCGACCAGGACTCCCGGAGGGACGTGCAGGTAGCCGAGATCCGCGGCGATGCGCATGTTGCGGACCATGGAGCGGCCGAGCAGCGCCACGCGGCGGCCCGTGGCGTGAGCCGCGTCGAGCACCTGCTGCACCCGGTGCACGTGGCTGGAGAAGCTCGCGACGATGACGCGGCGGGTCGCCCTGGCCATGACGCTCTCGATGACCGGGCCGATGTCGCGCTCGCTCGGCGTGAAGCCGGGGACGTCGGCGTTGGTGGAGTCGACCATGAACAGGTCGACTCCCTCCTCGCCGAGGCGGGCGAAGGCGCGCAGGTCGGTGATCCGGCCGTCGAGCGGCAGCTGGTCCATCTTGAAGTCGCCGGTGTGCAGCACCGAGCCCGCGTCGGTGACGATCGACACGGCCAGCGCGTCCGGGATCGAGTGGTTCACGGCGACGAACTCGAGCTCGAAGGGCCCGAGGTTCTCGACGTCGCCCTCCTTCACCGTGAGCGTGTACGGCGTGATCCGGTGCTCCTTGAGCTTCGCCTCGACGAGGGCGAGCGTGAGGGTGGAGCCGATCAGCGGGATGTCGCGCTTCAGGCGGAGCAGGTAGGGGACGGCGCCGATGTGGTCCTCGTGGCCGTGGGTGAGGACCACTCCGACGATGTCGTCGAGCCTGTCCCGGATGGGCGTGAAGTCCGGGAGGATCAGGTCGACGCCCGGCTGGTCCTCCTCCGGGAAGAGCACGCCGCAGTCGACGACCAGGAGCCTGCCGTCGATCTCGAAGACGGTCATGTTGCGGCCGATCTCGCCGAGGCCGCCGAGGGGGATGATCCGGAGCGTTCCCGGAGCGAGCGGGGCGGGGATGATCACGGGACCGGGCATGCGCCCTCCTTCTCCAGCGGTGCTTTCTCGGGACGTGCCGCTCGGGCTCAGCGGGTGGTGCCGGCGACCTTCGGGAGGGCGCCGCCGGCCGCGGCGTTGCGGTCGGGCCGGAAGTTGCGGAAGTCGACGCCCGGGATGTCGCGGACCAGGCCGAGCTCGTCCTCGATGAGCGCCGCCTCCGACTCCTCCGGGCCGACCAGGGGCAGCCGCACGCGCGGCGAGGAGATGCGGCCGAGGCCGTGCAGGATGTACTTCGCGGCGACGGTCCCGGGGACGTGCGTCATCACGGCGCGCACGAGCGGCTCGAGCTGCTGGTGCGCGCGGGTGGCCGCGTGGAGGTCGCCCGCGTTCACGGCGTCGACGATCGTGCGGTACGGCGCGGCGGCGATGTTGGCGGTGACGCCGATGAGCCCCGCGGCGCCGATGGCGAGCTCGGGGAGCACGTTCGCGTCGTCGCCGCAGAAGTACATCAGGTCGGTCTGGTTGAGCACGCGGCTGACCTCGGAGAGATCGCCCTTCGCGTCCTTCACGGCCAGGATGTTCGGGTGCTTGGCCGCCCGCAGGATCGTCTCGTAGCGGATCGGCACGCCGGTGCGGCCGGGGATGTCGTAGAGGATGACCGGCAGGTCCGTCGCATCCGCGATCATCCGGAAGTGGGTGAGCACGCCCGCCTGCGTGGGCTTGTTGTAGTACGGGGTGACGATCATGTTGCCGTCGGCGCCGGCCTTCTCGCTCTGACGGGCGAGCTGCATGGCGTGGGCGGTCTCGTTCGAGCCGCCTCCCGTGATGATCTTCGCGCGGCCCCCGGCGACCGAGCGGCCGACCTCGACGAGGCGGATCTTCTCCGGGTCGGTCAGGGTGCTGGTCTCGCCCGTGGTCCCGGTGACCACGATGCCGTCCGCGCCCGCTGCGATGCAGTCGTCGATGTGCTTCTCGACACCGGGCCAGTCGACCTCGCCGTCGGCGGTGAACGGGGTGACCAGGGCGACCAGGACCTGGCCGAAGGGATTCTCCGGAGTTGACACGCTGCCAGGGTAGCGGGTCGCCGCCGCGCCGCCGGGAGGAGCTTCCCGGAGCCGCCCGCGCGGACGGCAGCAGGCGATCGGGCGGGACGGCCCGCTCGTCCTCGCCGGGCGGCGGGCTACGGGGCGACGCGGCCGTTCGCTGTGAAGGCGGCGGCCGTGAGGGGCATCAGCTCCTGGAAGTGCGTCTCCATCTGCTCGGCCGCCATCTCGATCTCGCGCTGCGGGAAGGAGGGGAACGTCGAGTCCTCGCGCTTGGTGCGCAGGGAGAGGAAGTTCATCAGCGAGCGGGCGTTGAGCGTGACGTACATCGACGAGTAGATGTTCAGCGGGAGGACGATCCGGGCGACCTCGCGGGCGACGCCCTCGCCGAGCATCCGCCGGTACGACTCGTAGGCCTGCGTGCTGACGCGGCGCGTCTCCTCGGCGACGAGCTCGGCCTGCTCCGCGGTGCCCGGCTCGAAGGAGTAGGCGCCGGGCTTGCCGACCTGCACGAGGTTGCGCCGGGGGCCGGGCACGTAGAAGACCGGACGGAGCTCGCGGTAGCGGCCCGACTCCTCGTTGTAGGAGGCGATGCGGTGCCGCATGAACTCGCGGAAGACGAAGATCGGCGCCTGCACGTAGAAGGTCATCGAGTTGTGCTCGAACGGCGAGCCGTGGCGGTCGCGCATGAGGTAGTTGATCAGGCCGCGGTCGCGCTTGCGCTGCAGCTCGGCGTCGGACTCCTCGCTGTCGAGCGCCTCGGCGAGCGTCTTCTCGCCCTGGGTCGAGACGCGGGCCGCGAACAGCACGTCGGAGTCGTGGGCGCTCGCGCGGACCAGCTCGACGACGACATCACTGCGGAAGACGGGACTGCTCGGGTCTGCGCTGAGGCTGCTCTGTTCGGTCACGGATCGAACCTAGACCACGCTCCGACCGCGGCCGTCGTCACATCCCGAAACAGTCGTCCGCGCAGCGCCCGCGCCGACCTACGCTTCCCGGATGGAGCCCGTGACGATCCTCGCCGCACTGCTCGGCCTCGTCGTGCTGGGCGTCGTCCTCGGGGCTGTCCATCGGGCCCGCTCCGGGCGCGTCGCGAGCGCCCCCTCGCGCCAGGACCCCGCGATCGACCCCGGCGAGCTCGTCCCCGGCGCAGTGCTCGGGACCCGGGCCACAGTCGTGCAGTTCTCGACCGACGTCTGCACGCGGTGCCCTGCAGTGCGACGGATGCTCGGGGAGCTCGCCCAGCAGCGGCCCGGGCTGGCGCACCTCGACGTCGATCTGACGCACCGCCCCGACCTCGCGGCGCGCTTCCGCGTCCGGCAGACGCCCACGCTCCTCCTGCTCGATCGAGACGGAGTGCCGCGCAGCCGCGTCGGCGGCGCTCCGACCCGGGCCGCCCTGACCATCGAGCTCGACCGACTCCAGGAGACATGATGAGCACCCGCTCCCCCTCCACCACCGGCGCCACTCCCCCGTCCGGCACCGTCGATCCCCGCGGCCCGAGGGTCGCCGCCGGAGTCACCGCCGCACTCCTCCTCACGGCCGTGGGCCTCGGGCTCGCGGCCGCGGCCCGGGCCGACCTCGACGGCCGGCTCTCCCAGCCCGGCTTCCTCCTGCTGCTCGCGCTCGCCGCCCTCTTCGCCTGGTCGGCCGCGCGCGGCGTCGGCTCCGGCCCCTGGGCGGTGCTGTTCCGCCGGGTGGTCCGGCCGCACCTGGCACCGCCGCGCGAGTGGGAGGACGCCCGCCCGCCGCGCTTCGCCCAGCTGATCGGCCTGGTGGTGACCGGCGCCGGAGTCCTCCTGCACGTCGCCGGCGTCCCGGGATCGGTTCCGGTCGCCGCGGCCGTCGCCTTCCTCGCCGCCTTCCTCAACGCCGTGTTCGGCCTCTGCCTGGGCTGCGAGCTCTACCTCGTGCTCGCGCGGGCCGGCCTGGTCGGGCGCTCGGCCGGCTCCCGGGCGTGAGGCTCTAGGCTGGGTCCGCTTCGCGGGCGGCCCGCGACCGGCTCCGGGAGGCACCATGAGCGACTCATCCGCACGGCACTCCGACCACGACGGGACCACGGACTCCGGCTCGCCGCGGCGCGCCGCGCGCACGCCGGGCGAGCACGTGTCGACGCCGTCCGAGCTGCCCTCGGCCCGGCCGGATGCGTCCGCTCCCCGGCTCCGCGTCCTGATCTCGGGCGCCAGCGGGATGATCGGCTCCGAGCTGACCCGCCAGCTGCGCGCCGAGGGGCACGAGATCCTGCGCCTGGTGCGCCACGCGCCGTCGAGCCCGGACGAGTTCCACTGGGCGCCCACCTCGCACATGCTCGACTTCAGCGTGCTCGACCGCGTCGACGCCGTGATCAACCTCTCCGGCGCCTCGATCAGCCGCCTGCCGTGGACCGCGTCCTACAAGCGGGAGATCCTCGACTCGCGGATCCAGTCCACGCAGACCCTCACCGACGCGATGCGGATGTCCTCGACCCCGCCGACGACGCTGATCAATGCCTCCGCGGTCGGCTACTACGGAGACCGCCCGGGCGAGGAGCTCACCGAGCAGTCCTCGCGTGGCGACGGATTCCTCGCCGATGTCGTCGACCGCTGGGAGAAGGCCGCCCACCTCGCGCCCGAGGCCACGCGGGTGGTCACCGCTCGCACCGGGCTCGTCCTCGGCGACGGCGGCGCGCTCAAGCCGCTCCTGCCCCTGACGAAGCTCGGTCTCAGCGGACCCCTCGGCAGCGGCAATCAGGCCTGGCCCTGGATCAGCCTCTACGACGAGGCCGCGGCGATCCGCCACCTGCTCACGTCCTCGCTCTCGGGCCCGGTGAACCTCGCCGGACCGGTGCCGGCGACCGCGAACGACGTGATGCGCACCCTCGCCGAGCAGCTGCACCGCCCGTTCAAGCTGGCCGTCCCCGAGAAGATCATCGAGCTCGCGCTGCGCGACGCCGGGCACGAGCTCCTGCTCTCGAGCCAGCGCCTGGTCCCCCAGCGGCTGCTCGACGACGGCTTCGAGTTCCGCCACCGCACGGTCGGCGCGGCGCTGGAGTGGGTGCTCGCCTGATCCCGGCCGCCTGAGCGGTCAGGCCGGAGCCTCGTGCTCCAGCGCGATGGCCCGGCGGATGGCGCCTCGGGCGCGCTTGCGGTCGCCGCTGGCGTCGTAGGCGAGGCCGAGGCGGTACCAGGCGCGCCAGCTCCCGGGCTGCGCGTCGACCTCCTCCGCGTACTGCGGGAACAGCGCGTCCGCCTCCTCCCGGAGCGGACGCCCGCTGGCCCGCGAGTCGAGGACCTCCTGCGGCAGCGCGTTCTCGCCCTCCAGCCGACGGGCCAGCTTCTCGGCGCGGAGCCCGAACAGCAGCTCGCGCACGAGCCCCCAGACGCCGACGGCGCCGAGGATCAGCAGGCCGACGCCCATCACGATGCCGGGCACCGTCGCCGCGGCGAAGGCGACGACGGAGTACTGCAGGCAGACGAACAGATAGAGGGCCAGCAGGACCGCCATCAGGACGACCCCGACGCGGGTCCTCACGGGGTGCTCGTCGCTGCGGCGGCCTGGCCGGACGGAGTCCGGTCGACGACGGGCTGCTCGTCGACCGGCCGCTCGGCGAGAGGCGCGGCGTCGAAGGCGGCGCGCAGGTCGATCAGCGCGTCGAGGCCCACTACCACGCCCGAGGTCGTCCGGACCGCGTCGAGAGCACGCAGGACGCCCTGCTCGTAGGACGCCTGCGAGGTGGTGTCGTGCCGGATGGTGACCGTCTCGCCGGTGCCGCCGAAGACGACCTCCTGGCGCGCCTCCACTCCGGGCAGGCGGAGGCTGTGGACCGGGACGCTCGCGACCTGCTGGCCGCGGGCCCGCTGGTCGGTGTGCGGAGCCTGCACCGGACCGAGCTCGGCCCGGGCGCGCAGCAGCAGCTCGGCCGTGCGGACCGCGGTCCCGGAGGGCGAGTCGACCTTGCGGGCGCCGTGGGTCTCGACGATCTCGGCGGCGTCGAAGAAGCGCGCGGCCACGGTGGCCAGCGCGGTCGCGAGCACCGAGCCCAGCGAGAAGTTGGGGATGATCACGACGCCGGCCTCGGGCTGCTCGGCGACGCTGCGCCGGAGGGCCGCGATCCGGTCGCCGGTCCAGCCGGAGGTGCCGACGAGCACCTTCCTCCCGTTGGCCACGGCGAAGTCGACGATCTGCTGGCTGACGGCCGGCACGGTCATGTCGACGACGACGTCGGCCGCGAGCATCTCGGCGGGATCGCTCCGCGAGCCGAGCCGCGCGACGAGCGAGAACTCGCTCGACGCCTCGATGAGCGAGCAGGTGAACGAGCCGAGTCGGCCGGACGCGCCGACCACGGCGACGGAGGTAGTCACCGACTCAGCGTAGCCCGCGGCTCAGTACGGCTGGGCCTCGGGCAGGCCGGTGCGCAGCTCCACAGGCAGGTGCGAGAGATCGTTGTGCACGACGAGCACCGGCGGCTTGCGGGAGCGGACGCGGATGATCGTCAGCCCGCAGTTGGCCTGGTTGAGGCCCAGCCACCGCCAGTCGGGAGCGTCGAACACGTGGCGGACGAACCAGCCGATCACGAAGTTGTGGGTGATGAGGAGGTCGTGGCGGTCCTCGCGCGACGGCGCCAGGAACTCGGCCACCGCGTCCTGCATCTGCGCGTGCCCCGCCTCGATCTCGGCCGCGGTGACGCTGCCGAAGAAGGGCTCGAACGCCTTGGGCATGTCCGGGGTCGGCCCCGAGGGGATGCAGTCGAACAGCAGCGAGGACGGCTGGAGCGGCAGGCTCGGCAGAAGCGTCTGGAAGCGTGCGGCCGTCTCCTCGGCCCGGCGCAGCGGGGAGTGCCACGCTCCCGTGAAGGGGACTCCGCCGAGCCGCTCGGCGATGAGCCTCGCCTGGCGCTCACCACGGGCCGAGAGCGGGCCGTCCGGCATGCCGTGCTCGGCGTCCTGCTGCTCGCCGTGGCGGACGAGGTAGATGTAGTGGGACACGGGGTCCTCCCTGGTGCGGCGCGGCGGTGCGCGGTCAGCGGGCGTTCGACGATCGGATCAGATCGCGGAGGCGCTCTCGATCCCGGCGATCCCGGCGAAGGCCGACTCGTCGACCGCGCCGACGGCCGAGATCGACGACGGCCCCCGGGCCAAGTCTGCCGCGAGTGCCTGGATGTCCTCCGCGCCGACGAGGGCGAGTCGGCGCAGGCTCTCGTCGAGGTCGACGAACTCGCCGAAGGTCAGCTCGGCGCGTCCGAGGCGCGACATCCGGGTGTCGGAGTCCTCCAGCGCGAGCGCCGCCGCTCCCGAGAGCTGGCCGCGGGCGCGCGCGAGCTCGTCGTCGGTGACGCCGTCCTCGGCGAGGCGGTGGAACTCGGTGAGCAGGAGCTCGGCGACCGTCCCCGCCTTCGCCGGGGTGCACGCGGCGTAGAGCCCGAAGAGGCCCGCGTCCGAGTAGGACGGGGCGAAGGAGTAGACGGAGTAGGCCAGGCCGCGCTTCTCGCGCACCTCCTGGAACAGCCGCGAGGACATGCCGCCGCCGAGGATCGAGTTGAGGACGCCCATCGTCATCCGCCGCTCGTCGCCCGCGGCGAGACCGGGGAAGCCGACCAGCAGGTTCGCCTGCTCGGTGGGGCGGTGCACCACCGACAGGGCGCTGCCGCGGGTGTAGGACGCACGGCCGCCGACGCGCCGCTCGACGGGCGGGGCCGCCGTGCCGAGGTCCCAGCCGTCGGCGACGAGGACCCGCTGGAGCAGCGCGACGAGCGCCTCGTGGTCGACGGCGCCGGCGACGGTGATCACCACGTCTCGCGGGCGGTAGGCGGCGCGGTAGTGCGCCCAGACCGCGTCCCGGGTGGCCTCGCCGATGGTCGCGGCGGTGCCCCCGATCGGGCGGCCCAGCGGGTGGTCGCCGAACACGGCCTCGAACAGCTTCTCGCCCGCCACGTCGGCCGGATCGTCGTCCGCCATCGCCAGCTCCTCGAGGATGACCCCGCGCTCGGTCTCGAACTCGTCCGGATCGATCAGGCTCGAGGTCACCATGTCGGCGATCACCTCGACCGCCATCGGGAGGTCGCGGTCCTGGATCTTGGCGTAGTAGCAGGTGTACTCCTTGGCGGTGAGAGCGTTGTGCTCCCCGCCCACGGAGTCGAAGGACACGGCGATGTCGAGGGCGGACCGCTTCTGCGTGCCCTTGAACAGCAGGTGCTCGAGGAAGTGCGTCGAGCCGACGTTGGAGGGCACGGCGGGTTCGCCCGCGGTCGCGGGGCGGCCGGGCCGCTCGTCGCGAGAACCCGCGGCGACCCAGAAGCCGATCGTGGCGCTGCGGGCGCCGGGCACCGATTCGCTGAGGATGCGGACACCGCTCGGGAGGACGGAGCGGCGGACCGTGGATCCGCCTGCGGCCCGGACTGACGTCTCCGGCTGGTCGAGGGGCAGTGCGACTCCGTGATTCATCGTGCCCACCCTAGGCCACCGCGACGGCGGCCCGAGCCGGGCTGTCGCGCCGTGGCGGGAGAGGTGCCGGGGGCGTCGCGGACGGGCGCGGTCAGCGGCGCGCGCGCTCCAGCGCGGCCAGGTGTCCGGGGTCGAGCTCGAGCGAGACCGCGCGCACCAGCGCGTCCACGTCGGCGGGTGAGCGCGGGGCGACCGTCGCGGCGGTCAGCCGCGGCCGGCCGAGCAGCCAGGCCAGGGCGACGGCGGCGGGAGCGGCCGAGAGCTCGGCACCGATCGCGTCGAGGACGGCGAGGACCCGGCGTCCGCGGCGCCCGAGGTGGGCGGCGGCGAGTGCCCCGTCGGGCAGGCGGCCGAGCTCGCGGCGGGTGCGCTCGGCGCCGCGGAGGAACCCGTGGGCGAGGGGGACGGTCGCGAGCAGGGCGAGTCCCTGGCCGGCGGCGACGAGGCCGAGATCGCCCTCCGAGCCGGGCCGCTCGAGCAGGTTCCAGCGGACCTCCGCGCCGGCGAGGCGGGGCAGCCCGTGGGCGGCCAGGACGCGCGCCTCGAACAGCTCCTCCGGGGAGAACCCGGAGGCGACCACCGACCGCACCAGCCCGCGCGCCAGCAGCACGTCGACAGCGCTGAGGAGCTCGTCGAGGCGCCCGGCCCCGTCGGGGCGGACCGCCAGCACGTCGAGGCGATCGGTGCGGAGGCGGCGCAGCGCCCCCTCGACACCGTCCACCAGCGCACGTGGCGTCGCGGGGGCGCCGACCGGAGCGGCGAAGCGGCCGATCAGGAGGAAGCGGTCCCGGTCGCGGTGTCCGGCGGGCCAGCCGCCGACGCCCTCCGCGAGGCTCGAATCGGTGACGACGACGCCGTTGCCGCCCCACGCCGCGTAGCGCTCGAGCAGCGCGGCACCGTCGTCGCGGCCGAGGGCCGCCGCGTCGAGCACGAAGGGGAAGAGGTCGTGGCCGGAGTCGCCCATCGGCCGACGGTGCGAGGGTGCGACGGCGGTCGGCTCGACGGGGCCGGTCTCGGCGAGGACGCCGCTCGAGGAGGCTGCGCGGGACGCCGCGGGCGGGAGCGGGACGGCACTGTGACGGGGAGCCCGCACGACGGCGCCGGTCCTGTCCCTGGGCACGCCACCACTCTCCCTGCGGCGGCTCGGGTCCCGCCAGGGGAGAGAGTATCCGAGCGCCGGAGCCGCCACTCCGCCGGGTCGCGCACGGTTCACCAGATCGTTACACGGGCGCCGCCGGCGGGGTCGACTCGCGCCGGCGAGCGGTGCGGCGGGCCCCTCCGTGTCGGCCGTCCGGGCTAGATTCGCGACCATGGACTCCGCCGCCCCGACCCCCTCCGAGACCGCCGCCCCGACCTCCGACTCCCCCGAGCGGGAGATGTCCGCGCCCTGGTGGACGAGCGCCGTCGTCTACCAGATCTACCCGCGCTCGTTCGCGGACTCGAACGGCGACGGCATCGGCGACCTGGGCGGCATCCGCTCGAAGCTCGACCACCTCGCCGACCTGGGGGTCGACGTGATCTGGCTCTCGCCGGTCTACCCGTCGCCGCAGCACGACAACGGCTACGACATCTCGGACTACGAGGACATCGACCCGCGGTTCGGGACGCTGGAGGAGTTCGACCTGCTCCTCGCGGAGGCCCACGAGCGCGGCATCCGCATCGTGATGGACCTCGTGGTCAACCACACGAGCGACGAGCACGCCTGGTTCGTCGAGTCCCGCTCCTCGCAGGAGGACCCGAAGCGCGACTGGTACTGGTGGCGCCGCGGGCGCCGCTCGGCCGAGCCCGGCCGCGAGCTCGAGGCGGCCGCCGGCGCCGGCCTCGACGTCGCCGAGCCGAACGGCTGGCGCTCCTACTTCTCCGGCCCGGCCTGGACGCTCGACCCGGCGACGGACGAGTACTTCCTCCACCTCTTCGCGGTGCAGCAGCCGGACCTCAACTGGGAGAACCCCGAGGTGCGGCACGCGGTGCACGCGATGATGAACCGCTGGCTCGACCGCGGAGTGGACGGCTTCCGGATGGACGTGATCAACCTCGTCTCGAAGGACGTCGGAGCCGTCGACGGCGAGCAGGGCGGCGCGGGCATCGTCGGAGGGGTGGGTCCGCGGCTCCACGAGTACCTCCGCGAGATGCACGAGGCCGTGTTCGCGCACCGCGAGGGCTCCTTCCTCACCGTCGGCGAGATGCCCGGGGTCACCCTCGAGGAGGCGGTGCTCGTGACCGATCCCGAGCGGCGTGAGCTCGACATGGTCTTCCAGTTCGAGCACGTCGGCATCGACCACGGAGTCGACAAGTTCCACCCGGTGCCGCTGGACCTGGTCGCCTTGAAGGCCAACCTCGCGCGCTGGCAGGACGGCCTGGCCGAGCGCGGCTGGAACAGCCTGTACCTCGGCAACCACGACCAGCCGCGTCTCGTCTCGCGCTTCGGGGACGACGGCGCGCACCGCTACGAGTCCGCGACCCTCTGGGCGACGCTCCTCCACCTCCAGCGCGGCACGCCGTACATCTACCAGGGCGACGAGATCGGGATGACGAACGTCCCGTTCGCCGGCATCGAGGACTTCCGCGACGTCGAGTCCCTGAACTACTGGGCCGAGGCCGTCGACGAGCGCGGCGAGGACCCCGCGACCGTGCTCGCCGGGCTGCGCGCGCAGAGCCGCGACAACGCCCGCACGCCGGTGCAGTGGGACGACGGCCCCCAGGCCGGCTTCACGACCGGCGAGCCGTGGATCGCGGTCAACCCGAACGCCGCCGAGGTGAACGTCGCCGCCGACCGGGCCGCCGAGCGGTCGGTCTTCGAGTACTACCGGGCGCTGATCGCGCTGCGGCACGCCGATGAGACGGTGCAGCTGGGCCGCTTCGCGCTGCTGGAGCCCGAGCACCCCGCGCTCTTCGCCTTCACGCGCACCGGACCGGGCGAGCTGCTCGTCGTCGGGAACGTGTCCGGTGAGCCGCTCGAGGTGCCGCTGCTCGAGGAGTGGGCGGCTGCCGAGACGGTCCTCGGCAACGTCGCCGGTGCGACCGGGTCGACGCTCGGCCCGTGGGAGGCGCGCATCCTGCGCCGCTGAACCTCGCCGCGCCCCGCTCCGAGCCCGGCGCGGGGCGCGGCGCCCGACGGCGGCGGACCAGCGGGCGAGAGCCTCAGGCGGAGACGCGGTCCAGCTGGGCGATGTCGCTCCGGGTCAGTGGGAGCGCGGCCGCCGCGAACAGCGACTCGAGCTCCGCGGCGTTCCGGGCCCGGACGATCGCCGCCGAGACCTCCTGGTGCGAGAGCACCCAGGCGAGCGCGACCACGCCGGGCTCCGTGCCGTGGGCGCCGGCGATCTCGTCGAGGGCAGCGAGCACGCGGGAGCCGTGGCGGCCGACGTAGTCCAGGCCCGCCTCGAACAGGGCCGACTCCGGCTCGTCCGTGCGGCTGCGCAGGGCGCCGGTGAGGTAGCCGCTCGCCAGGGGCAGCCGCGCGAGGGTGCCGAGCTCGAGCCGCACCACCTCGGGGGCGACGTCGGTCTCGTAGGTCCGGCGCTCCATCAGGCTGTACTCCGACACGACGGCCGAGAGCGACGGCAGCGCGAACGCGGTCGCCGTCTCGTGCAGCGCCGTGATCGCCGCTCCGCTGAAGTGCGCGGCACCCAGGGCGCCGACCGAGCCGTCCGCCAGGAACGGCGCGACCGCCGCCAGGCTGTCGGCGATGGGGATCCCGGGGTCCTCGCTGTCGAACGAGAGCAGGTCGATCCGGGTGCCGAGCCGCTCGAGGCTCCCCTCGATCGCGATGCGGACGTCCTCCGGGGCGAGTCCCGGCGCGTCCGGGTGCCGACCGACCTTCGTCGCGACCAGCATCCGCTCGCGCAGCCCGCTCTGCTCGAGCCAGCGGCCGATCATGTACTCGCTCCGACCGGTCGCGTAGTGGTCCGCGGTCGAGATCAGGGTGCCGCCGAGACGGCCGAACGCGTCGAGCACCTCGGTGGTGTCGTCGATCCCGGCGGCCCAGCCGAAGACGGAGCCGTCGAGGGCGAGCGGATGCACGGGGAGGCCGGTCCGACCCAGGGTGCGTGAGAGGAGGGGCGTCTCCGGCTCGGTGGCCAGGGGCGTCGGGTCGGTCACGGAGTCCTCCGGTCGGGGCGGTGCGGCGCGGTCCCGCCACCGTACCCCATGCCCCCGCCGACGACGGACGCCCGCCCCACCGGTGTGGGACGGGCGTCACGGTCGTGCAGGAGGGATCAGCTCTCGGCGGGAGCCTCGACCTCGGCCTCCTCGGCCACGACGGGCGCGAGGGACAGCTTGCCGCGGTCGTCGATCTTGGTGATCTGGACGAGCAGCTTCTGGCCGACTCCGAGGACGTCCTCGACGTTCTCGACGCGCTTGCCGCCGGCGAGCTTGCGGACCTCGCTGATGTGCAGCAGTCCGTCCTTGCCGGGGAGGAGCGAGACGAACGCGCCGAAGGTCGCGAGCTTGACGACGGTTCCGAGGAACTGCTCGCCGACCTCGGGGTTGGTCGGGTTCGCGATGGCGTTGACCTGCGCACGCGCGGCCTCGGCCGACGGACCGTCGACGGCTCCGATGTAGACGGTGCCGTCCTCCTCGATGGAGATGTCGGCGCCGGTCTCGTCCTGGATCGCGTTGATCGTCTTGCCCTTGGGGCCGATCAGCTCGCCGATCTTGTCGACGGGGATCTGCACCGAGATCACGCGGGGCGCGGTCGGGGCCATCTCGTCGGGCTGGTCGATGGCCGCCGTGAGCACCGCGAGGATCGTGGTGCGGGCGTCCTTGGCCTGCTTGAGCGCGGCGTCGAGCACCGACGACGGGATGCCGTCGAGCTTCGTGTCGAGCTGGATGGCCGTGACGAACTCGGCGGTTCCGGCGACCTTGAAGTCCATGTCGCCGAGCGCGTCCTCGGCGCCCAGGATGTCGGTCAGCGCCGCGTAGCGGGTCTGGCCGTCGACGACGTCGGACACGAGGCCCATCGCGATGCCCGCGACCGGCGCGCGCAGCGGCACTCCGGCGTTGAGGAGCGACAGGGTCGACGCGCAGACCGAGCCCATCGAGGTCGAGCCGTTGGAGCTCAGCGCCTCGGAGACCTGGCGGATCGCGTAGGGGAACTCCTCGCGGCTCGGCAGCACCGGCACGAGGGCGCGCTCGGCGAGGAAGCCGTGCCCGATCTCGCGACGCTTCGGCGATCCGACTCGGCCGGTCTCACCGGTCGAGTAGGGCGGGAAGTTGTAGTGGTGCAGGTACCGCTTCTTGGTGACGGGCGACAGCGAGTCGATCTGCTGCTCCATCTTGAGCATGTTCAGCGTGGTGACGCCCAGGATCTGGGTCTCGCCGCGCTGGAAGATGGCCGAGCCGTGGACGCGCGGGATGACCTGCACCTCGGCGTCGAGCGGGCGGATGTCGGCGAGGCCGCGTCCGTCGATGCGCACGCCGTCGCGAAGGATGCGGCCGCGGACGACCACCTTCGTGACGGACTTGTACGCCGCTCCGACCTGGTTGTAGGCCTCGGCGGAGAGCTGACCCGAGGCGATGCGCTCGGCGATCTGCTCCTTGACGCGCGCCTTGAGGGCGTCGTCGGCGTCCTGCCGCTCGACCTTGTCGGCGATCTGGTACACGCGGACGAGCTCGTCGTAGCTGAGCTCGGCGACGTTGTCGTAGGTCTCCTGCGCGTAGGGCAGGAACACCGGGTAGTCCTTGACCGGCTTCGCGGTCTCGGCGGCGAGCTTCGCCTGCGCCTCGACGAGTGCGCGGAGGAAGGGCTTGGCGGCCTCGAGGCCCTCGGCGACGACGTCCTCGCTGGGCTTGGTCGCACCCGCCTTGATGAGGTTCCAGGAGGACTCCGTGGCCTCGGCCTCGACCATCATGATGGCGACGTCCGAGGAGCCGTCCTCGTTGGTGACGACGCGGCCCGCGACGGTGAGGTCGAAGACGGCGTTCTCCAGCTGGGAGGCCTTGGGGAAGGCGACCCACTGGTCGTTGCCGGAGCCGTCGGACATGAGCGCCAGGCGGACGCCGGCGACCGGGCCGGAGAACGGCAGGCCGGAGATCTGCGTGGACGCGCTCGCGGCGTTGATCGCGAGGGCGTCGTAGAACTCGTCCGGCGCGATGCTGAGGACCGTGATGACGATCTGGACCTCGTTGCGCAGGCCCTCGACGAACGAGGGGCGCAGCGGCCGGTCGATCAGACGGCAGACCAGGATCGCCTCGGTGGAGGGGCGGCCCTCGCGACGGAAGAACGAGCCGGGGATCTTGCCGGCGGCGTAGGAGCGCTCCTCGACGTCGACGGTCAGCGGGAAGAAGTCGAAGTTGTCCTTCGGGTTCTTCGAGGCCGACGTGGCCGAGAGGAGCATGGTGTCCTCGTCGAGGTAGGCGGCGACGGCGCCCTGAGCCTGCTGCGCGAGGCGGCCGGTCTCGAAGCGGACGGTGCGGGTGCCGTACGAGCCGTTGTCGAGAACGGCTTCGGCGAATGTGATTTCAGGACCTTCCAAGAGGTCTGTCTCCTTAACGTCTGCAGCGGCGCCCCTTCTGGGCGCCGGCGTTCGTCGGAGCAGCGGTCCGGTCAGGAATCGAGACGATCCCACGGCAGGGCTTCGCGCCGTGCCGTCGTGTGGAGGGCGTTCGTGCTGGCCACCAGTAGAAGAGCTCCGGGCTGTCGCGACCTGTGCCGCGAGCGGGACGTGCCGCCTGCGACTCGTGCCGCGGCGGCCCGTGCTCTGTCGCACGCTGCCGCCGTCCGGGACTCCACCACCGAGGACCAGCTTCCTGCCGGCCTGCTCCGTGGCTCGAATCCTGGGTCGACCGGCGGTCGCTTTCGGATTCGGAACCGGTTCATGCTATCAGCCGCGGTGCGGTTCCTCCATGGACCGCGCCGACCCGGCCGGCCCTCCGCCCGTCAGCCCCGCGTCTCGTGCATCAGCAGCTCGACGCGCAGCCCGCCCCTCACCGTCACGATGCGGGCCGGCACGCGGGGCGACCTCCCCGCCTCCGAGAGCCGGGCGAGGGCGGCCGCGACCACGTTCTCGAGACCGCGCGGCACCTGGCCGACGAGCCCCGAGGGGCGCTGGGCCGCGAACAGGCGGACCGGCATCGGAGCATCCACGCGCTCCTCCTCCGCGGTGCGGCGCGGGATCACGGCCGTGACCTCGTCCTCGCCGAGGGCGAGCACCCGCGCGATCTCGTCCTGGTGCGGCCGGGAGTCGGCGAGGCGGAGGAGGGTGTCACCGCGCCGCGACTTCGGGCGCAGCTCGTAGTCGTAGTCGTCGAGCTTGCCCGAGCCGCGGTCGTCGGAGGGGAGGGGGTTCGCGTCGCCGCGTCCGAACGGGAAGAGCTTCATGCCTCCATTGTCCAGCTCGCGGCCCCTCCCCCGCTCGCGTCAGGCGGTGCGCCGCATCCGGGCGATCGCCGCGAGCACCAGGACGAGCACGACGGCGACGAAGCCGAGCAGGACCGGGACGGCCGGCAGGAGCGCGAGCGCGGCACCGATCGCCAGGACCGGCACCGCGAGGCCGAGGTAGGCGGCGAGGAACACGGCCGCGAGCACCTCGCCGCGGGTCTCGTCGGTGGCGAGCGAGCCGGCGACTCCGAGCGCCAGGCGGAAGAGCAGGCCCACGCCCGCTCCCGCGAGCACCCCGCCGATGATGAAGGCGGACACCGAGACGATCACGGCGCCGGTCGCGACCAGCAGCAGCCCGGCCGTCAGCGCCACGGCCGCGAGGCGGAGCGCCGTCCGCGAGGACAGCCGGATCGAGACCAGCTGCGCGACGGCTCCGGCGGCGAAGACCCCGAAGGAGACCGCGCCCGCCTCGAGGTGGGAGGTCTCGCCGAAGCGCCCGGCGAGGAAGGTCGGCGCCAGCGAGGTGAAGAGGCCGAACACGGCGAACCCGGCGAACGCGCCGACCGCGGCCGAGAGGAAGACGCCGCGGGAGGCGGCCGGCACGGCCAGGCGCTGCGGACGGTAGGCCGGGAGGACCTCGCGCCGCTCGACCGTCTCGGGGACGAGCGCGACGCCGATCCCGAGGACGACCAGGAGGACGAGGAACACGGCGTACGGGACGACCAGGGGCTCGCGCACCGTCACGGCGAACACCCCGCCGACGAGCGGGCCGAGCGCCAGCCCGCCCATGTTGACGAGGGCGGAGACGGCGCGGGAGGTGCCGGGGCCCTCCTCCGGGCGGGCGACGGCGCGCAGCTCCGAGAGATGGGCGGTGGCCGTCGCGGTGAGCGCGCCGACGCCGAGCCCGGTCAGCAGGCGGGCGAGGATCAGCCCGGGCACGTCCGGCCAGAGCAGGAACACGGCGGCCGCCAGGACCTCGACGAGGATCGACGCGAGCAGGATCCGGCGGCGGCCGAGCCAGTCGCTGACGTGCCCGGCGAGGAAGAGGCTCGCCACGACTCCGACCGCGTACGCGGCGAAGACCACGGTGACGACGAAGGCCGGGAACCCGTCGCGCTGCTGGTAGATCGCGTAGAGCGGTGTCGGCACGGTCGAGAACGCCATCACCGTGAGGAAGGCGACGGCGATCACCCAGAAGCCGTGGCGGTGCGGGAGCTCGCGGCGGTGGACGGACGGGAGGGAGCGCTCGGTGGTGGTCACGGTGTCCACAGTGCTCCGCCCCATCATCCGTGTCCAACGGAGGATCTCGGTTGGATTGATCGTCCCTGCTGGATAATGGGCGGATGGACGACCGCCAGCTCGCCGCCTTCGTCGCCGTCGCCGAGGAGCTCAGCTTCACCCGGGCGGCCGCGCGCCTGTTCGTCGTGCAGTCGACCCTCTCGGCGAGCATCCGCTCGCTCGAGCAGGAGCTCGGCTCGCCGCTGTTCGCCCGCTCGACCCGGCGGGTGGCGCTCACCGCGGTCGGCGAGGCGCTCCTGCCCTCGGCCCGATCGGCGATCGACAGCCTCGACCGGATGCGCTCGCTCGCGGCCGACGACGCGGCGGGGCTCCGCGGGCGGGTGCGGGTGGGCACCTTCTCCGCCCTCGACCTCGTCGACCTGCCCGGCGCGCTCGGCGTCTTCCGCACCCGGCACCCGCTGGTGGACCTGCTCCTGCGCACCTCGACCACCGGCTCCACCGGTCTCGCCGAGGACCTGCGCCGCGGCCTGCTCGACGCCGCTCTGCTGGCACTGCCCGCGGCGCAGCTGCGGGGCCTGGCGGTGACGCGGCTGGTGCGCAGCGACTACGTCCTGCTGGTGGAGAGCGCGCATCCGCTCGCCGCTGCGGGACCGCCCTCCCCGCAGGACCTCGACGGGCTCACCTTCGTGGACACGCCCGCCGGCTTCGGCAACAGGGTCGCCGTCGACCTCGCCTTCCGCGAGGCCGGGGCGTCGCGCCGGGTGGCCACCGAGGTCGCCGATCTGCCGGGGATCCCCCGCTTCGTGCAGGCGGGGCTGGGGCCGGCGATCGTGCCGCGCGCGGGCGTCGAGCCGCTGGAGGGCGTCACGGCCCTCGCGCTCGACTGGCCGGGGCTGGTCTGGGAGCTCTCGGTCTGCACGGCGCCGCGCCCCTCCGCCGCGGTGCAGGCGCTCACGGCCGTGCTGGCGGAGCGGTCGGCCTAGGCCTCAGCCCTCGCGCAGGGGGCCGCGGACGATCGAGTCGCCGGAGTGCTCCGGGTCGTCGTCGAACGGCTCCTGGGAGACGTCCACGAGCGAGTACTCGGCGAGGTCGACGTCGTCGGGGACGGCGAAGACACCGTCGGTCCCGTCGAGCACGCCGAGGCCCACCAGCCCGGAGGCGTCGGCGGCGAGGAGCCAGACCTCCCGGTACGAGTCGTCCGCGCTCTGCGCATCGAGGTGCACGTGCAGGCGGCGGGCGCCGTCGGCGTCCTCCAGCTCCGCGGTTCCGCTCGCTCCCTGCCAGTCGGGGAGAGCGGCGAGATCAGCGCGCGCCACGACGGCGGCGGTGTCGTCGCTCCGCGAGGCCTGCCACCAGGCTCCGCCCGCGACCCCGATGACGAGCGCGCCGAGAGCGGCCAGCACGGCGCTCAGAGCGCGGGGCCGGCGGCGGCGCGCGGGACGGTGCCGTCCCCGGGGAAGGGCGAGCGGAGGCGGCACGGCAGCGGCCGACGACGGCAGGGCGCCGGGCCCGAGGTCGTCGAGGGCGAGCTCCTCGCGGATACGGTCCCAGACGATCGCGGGCGGCGCCTCCAGCTCGACAGCACGGCTCGCACGGCCCAGGCCCGCGGCGTGGCCGAGCTCGACCAGCTGCCGGGCGCAGTCGGGGCAGTCGCGCAGGTGGGCCTGCTCGGCGTCGCTCGAGTGCTCGCCGAGGGCGAGCAGGGCGAGCTCGTCGGGATCGAGGTGGGTCATGTGCTGCTCACCTCCAGGCGGGAGCGGAGCCGGTCGAGGCTGCGGCGGATGTGGCTCTTGACGGTACCGAGCGGCAGGCCGGTGCGCTCGGCGATCTCGGTGTGGGTGAGGTCCTCGTAGAAGGCGAGGCCGATCACCCGCCGGGGGACGGGATCCAGGCGGGCCAGCTCGTCGGCGATCAGGATCCGCGCCTCGAGGTCGACGGGGGCCTCCCCCTCCTCGACCGGCGTGACGGCGACGAGGGCCTCGGTGAGCCTCCGCTCGCGCGCCCGCGCCTCGTGCGCGTCCGCGATCCTCCTCCGGGAGATCCCGACCAGCCACGCTCCGAGAGCCGCCCGTCCGGGGTCGAAGCCCGAGCGCGAGGTCCAGGCCGAGACGAACACGCGCTGCACCACGTCCTCCGCGTCGCCGCGGTCGCCGAGCGAGCGCAGCGCCAGCGTGAAGACCAGCGGCGACCAGCGCGAGTACGCCTCGGCGAGCGCCGCCTCCTCCCCTGCGGCGAAGCGGCGGCCGAGCCGGGCCACGAGAGCGCTGTCGGCCTCGGCGCCGTCGGCGGGCTCGATGGTCTCGATCAGGGGGTCCCTCCAGGGCTGCGGGGAGCGCTGCCGCCCGGGGGCGTGCGGCGCTGCGAGGCTCATCGTACGTCGCTGAGGCTCGGGCGGGCGGGTCAGCCGGCCTGGACGGCCGTGACCACCACGTTGCTGAGGTAGTGGCGGGTGTCGTAGTCGAAGTCGCCGCCGCAGGTGATCAGGACCAGCCGCGGCGGTCCGTCGGCGGCGAACACGGCCGAGAGGTCGACCGTGGTCTTCTCCGTGGTCTCCACCGTCGAGACGGTGTACGCGCGCTCCGCGCCGTCCGCGCCGGTGAGGGTCACGGTCTGGCCCGGGACCGCCTTCTTCAGCTCGACGAACGGCCCGAGGCCGTAGGCGAGGGAGTCGACGTGCGCGGCGATCACGACCGTGCCCTCCGGCTCGTCGAGGCCGGCGCCGAAGCGGTACCAGCCGGCGACCTGCGTGTCGGGCACGAGCTCCATCGTGCCGTCGTCCGCGACTCCGACCGGCTCGACGGCCATGTCGACGGGGAGCCCGTCGACGACGAGCCGCTCGGGAGCGAGCGCGGTGGGGGCGGGGGTCGCGCCGAGCCGGGCGTCCGCCACCGGGACGGACGGCACCGCTTCCGGCAGGGCCGCCGCGGGCGAGGAGGGGACCGTGGCCGGCACCGGCTGCTGGGGCGCCGAGGAGACGGCGGCGGGAGCGGGCTCCACCCGGGACTCCTGCGCCGCGCATCCGGCGAGACCGGCACCGGCCACGATCAGCCCGACCACGGCGAGGACGCGCAGAGGGAAGGGGCTCCGGCTCATGGCGTCCTCCTGGGTCGTGGTCGGGGGTGCCGGGACGGCCGCGCTCCAGCACGGCCGACCCGGCGGTCGGAGCCTCGGGTCAGCGACGCGAGGCGGCGGTGCGGCGGCCGATCAGCACGGCGCCGGCGGCGGCGAGGGCGGCGAGCAGTGCTCCGCCCCACCAGCCCGCGGCGGCGTCGGGACGGTTGTCCGCGGCGAGGCCGGCCTCACCGGCGGGGACGCCCGACGGCGAGGAGTGCAGTCCGTCGATGGTCTGCGTCGCGAGAGCGAGGTTGCCCTTCTCCAGGCTGCCCCAGGCGTAGACGATCGTGTTCACGCCCTCCTGGACCTGCACGTCGGCCGGGCCGATGACCGGCGCGGTGGTCCCGGTCGCGGCGACCACGGTCGAGATCGTGGCCGGGGCGAGGTTCAGCACGCCCTCGTTCGGGTTCGTCACGTTCGTCAGGACGGGCGACCCTCCGGCGAGGATGTCCACGGCCGGAGCGGCGGCGATGTGGCGGACCGTGAGCCGGCCCTCGCCCGCGGCGGTCTTCGAGATGTCATTGGTGAAGAGGGTCGCGGTGGGGGTGTTGTCCGGCTTGAGGTGCGCCGCGACGGTGTAGCTCTTCCCCGCCTCGAGGCTGATGTCGATCGGGCCGATCACGGGGGCGCTGGCGTCCGCGGCGGTGGAGGCCGTGATGGCGACCTTGTAGGTGCCGGTGGGGAGGTCGAGCGGGCCGGCGAGCGAGCCGGGGGTGAAGTCGTCGAGCGTCAGCTTGCCGTCGACGTAGACGTCGACCGGGGTGTCGGGGACGGCGTGCAGGACCGAGAGGTCGGCCGAGTCGGCGTCGGCGGCGGCGGCGGGCGTGGCGGCGATGCCGACGACGGCCAGGGTTCCGATGCAGGCACCGGCGAGCAGGCTGCGGGAGAAGCGGGAGGTGGTCACGGTGTTCCTCTTTCACGATGGGACCCGCGAGGGGTCGGGGGGTGGTCGAGAAGGGCCTTCACCACTACTTCCGGCCGAGGCGCCTCCTCGGATGCACCCGGTCTGAGATTCCTCGAAAGAATTCCTGCCGGACGCTTCGCGAGCCCCTCGCGGCGCTGGCCCGAGCGCCCGCGCCGGGCTAGCCTCCGACCAGGAGGTGCGGAGGATGGGCAGGCGCGGCGTGGTCCTCCTCCTCGCCGCCGCGGCGCTCACCACGGCGGCGGTCGCGGGCGTGCAGGGCTCCCTCGCCCCCCGGGCGCCGGTCGCCGACCAGGCCGCCGCCGCCTCCGACGCCCCCGCCCAGTGTGACGACGCCCGGGAGCTGCTGGCCGCCTCGTCCGCCTTCGAGGGCGGAGCGGGCGTGCCGGCCGGCCACCTCGTGGCCTGCCTCGACGAGGACCACCGGCGCCTCACGATCCACAACCGCACCCCCGTCGTCTGGAGTCTCGGCGACTCCTCGGTGCGGGGCGTGACGAGCGGGACGGACGGAGTGACGGGTCTGCTGAGCCTGCACGCGTCGCAGTCCTCCTCCGGGCTGCTCCTCGCACCCGGATCGGCGGCCTCGGTCTCGGCCGGCGACGGGAGGATCAGACCGCGGCCCGACGAGCCCTCGACCCGGCTGCAGCTCGCGCTCACCGCGGTGGTCGCGTCTCAGGATCAGGCGATCGGCCCCTCCGCCGGTCCCGACAGCATCATCCGCGGCGCCGCGCTCACCTGCGCGGTCGTGGTCGCGGAGTCGGACACCGGCTGGCGGGTGACCTCGCCGCGGGCTCTCGCCGCGGCGGCCGAGGACCCGGTGTGCGCGCGCGACTGGGCCCGCGCCCAGCGCAGCGCGGCGGCCTGGCGGATCGCCCTGCCCGGGCTCGTCGACGCCGTGGAGGCTCCCGGCCGCCCCGAGGAGGACACGGCGCTCCAGCGGGCCGCGGCCGACTGGTTCTCGGCCTCGAGCGGCTACTCGTGGGGCGGAATCGACCGCCCCGCTCCCCTGCCCTGACCGGCGCCGCGCGCCTCGTCCGCCCGGGAACGCGGAACGGGCCGCCCTCCGCGAGGAGAACGGCCCGTTCGGCAAGAAGTTCGCGGTGTCATCGAGACCGCGCCCTGCTCCGGGAGGAGCTAGCGGCGCAGACCGAGACGCTCGATCAGCGAGCGGTAGCGGTTGATGTCCACATCCGACAGGTAGCCGAGGAGTCGACGACGCTGACCCACGAGCAGCAGCAGACCACGACGCGAGTGGTGGTCGTGCTTGTGCTCCTTGAGGTGCTCGGTGAGGTCCTTGATCCGCTTGGTCAGGACGGCCACCTGCACCTCGGGGGATCCGGTGTCACCGGGGTGGGTCGCGTACTCTTCGATGATCGCCTTCTTGACATCTGCTTCGAGTGCCATATATGGGATCCCCTCTCTCTCGTTGCGCGGTGCCCGGCGCCTGATGCGTGGGCTCTCTTGATCCGCGGCCGTCGAACGGCAACCGGACGACTCTACCAGAGGGAGGGCGGTATCAGGAGCCGGTGGCCCGGTTCCAGAGCACGACGAGCCACGGCGAGACCAGCAGCTGCCAGTAGACGAGCACGAGGACGTTGAGGACCACGCCGATCCAGCCGGCGATCGGCGGGCGCTTCTCGCGACGACGGGCGCGGAGGGTGGAGACGGCGAGCAGGATCCCGGCGAGCAGGACCGCGTGCACGAGCGCGGTGTAGAGCACGCCGACCAGCAGATCGCTGACGGCCTGGTCGCCCGGGTAGGCGCCGAGCGAGATCAGTGCGTACCAGACGAAGAACGACAGCGGGACGGCGAGGACGGCCAGGAGGACCGAGACGATCCCGGCTCCGTAGCGGCGGAGGAACCCGCGGGCTCCCGAGGCCGTGGCACCGGTCCGAGCGGCTCCGGCGCGGACGCCGCCCGTGGAACTGCGCCGACCGCCCGTGGCGGCCGCCGCGCGACGCGCGCCCGCCTCGGCGGCGGTGCGGATCGAGCGTCGCGAGGGGGCGGCTCCGGCTGCTCGCGGGGCAGGAGGACCCTGACGCCCGGGCGCGCCGTCGGATGACGTGCTCATGCCTCTCACCCTAGGGGATGACCCCTGAGCCCCCGGATCGGCGCGACGCGGCCCGCCGGGGCGGCGGAGTCAGCAGAATGGAGCGAGTGAGCCAGACCCCCCGCGCCCCCCGGCGCAGCCACGTCCTCGACGTCTCCCCCCTCCGCGAGTCCCCGGCTTTCGCCCGGCTCTGGGCCGGCAACGTGATCTCGGGCATCGGCGGCCAGATGACGATCGTCGCGGTCGGCCTGCACATCTACGAGCTCACCGGATCGACCCTCGCGGTCGCGCTGGTCGGCGTGGTGGCGCTGGTCCCGACCGTGATCGCCGGCCTCTACGGCGGGATGCTCGCCGACGCGTTCGACCGCCGCCTGGTGCTCCTGCTCGCCGCGGTCGTGGCCTGGGGCTCGACCGCGGGGATCGCGGCCCTCGCCTGGCTCGGCGCCGAGACCCCGCTCTCCCTCTACGTGCTCACCGCCGTGAACGCGGTGGCGACGACGGTGATCGTGACCACCCGGATGACGCTGGCTCCGCGGCTGCTCCGCACCGAGCTGGTCCCCGCCGCCGCCGCGCTGGGCGGCATCGCGAGCGGAGTCGAGGTGACCGTGGGGCCCGCCCTCGCCGGCGTGCTGGTCGCCTCCTCCGGCTTCGCGATCACGTACACGATCGACGTCGTGCTGTTCCTCGCCGCGTTCCTCGGCATCGCGGGGCTGCCGGCGCTCGTGCCCGAGGGCGAGCGGCAGCGGCCGGGGCTGGAGTCCCTCCGCTACGGCCTGGGCTTCCTCAAGGGCGCCCCGAACATCCGGATGTCCTTCCTGGTCGACATCGTGGCCATGACCTTCGGACAGCCGCGCGTGGTCTTCCCGGCGGCCGCCGCCGTGCTGCTCGGCGGAGGCGCGGTGACGGTGGGCGCGCTCACGGCCGCGTTCGCGATCGGGGCGCTGATCAGCGGCGTCTTCTCCGGCCGGCTGACCGGGGTCCGCCGGCAGGGCCTCGCGATCGGCCGCTCGATCCAGGTGTACGGAGCGTTCGTGGTCGCGTTCGGCGCGGTCCTGCTCGGTGCCGCACTCGTGCAGCACGACGCGTCGGCGCCGAACGCGGTGCTCATCGCGCTGGCGGCGGTCGCCCTGGCCGGCGCGGGCGCCTCCGACAACGTCAGCTCGATCTTCCGGCAGACGATGCTGCAGACCGCGGTCCCCGACAACATGCGGGGTCGGCTCCAGGGCGTGTTCATCGTCGTGGTGACGGGCGGCCCGCGGGTCGGCGACCTCTACACGGGACTGCTCGCCTCGCTCGCGCTGCTCTGGCTGCCGCCGCTCGCGGGCGGGCTCGCGATCATCGCGATCCTCGCCGCGGTGCTGCGACTCCGACCGGGGTTCCGTGGGTACGACGCCCTGCACCCGACGGCCTGAGCGGAGGGGCGTCTCCCTCGAGCCGGATGGGACAGCGCGCCCGCCCGCTCGGCTCAGGCCGGCGGACGGGCGCGCCGGGGATCAGTCGCCGGAGGCCGCGTCGGCGCCGCCGCCGTCGGTCAGCCGGTCGTCCGAGACCAGTCCGCTGTCGTCGTCGCGGCCCTCGACCCGCACCGGGCGGTAGACGTGGAAGCCGTCGTCGTCGGGCTCCAGCTCCCAGACCACCTCGACCTCCTCGCCGTCGATGTCGGCCAGGCGGGTGAAGGAGCGCTGCGGGGAGCCGTCGATCATCTCGAGGCGGATGCTCTCCTGCTCCGCTCCGCTGTCGAGGATGGCGGTGTACGTCGATTCGGTGTCCATGCCTCGACGCTAGACACGCGCGGTGAGGCGTCGCCACCCCTTGCGGCGGCGCACGGTCCGCGTAGCGTCGGCACCATGACCGACACCGACATCACTCCCGCCGACTCCGACGACCGCGAGCAGATCACCGAGATGGTGAAGAGCGCCGGGATCGGGCTCCTCACCACCGTCAACGCCACCGGGCAGCTCGTCAGCCGTCCGCTCAAGGCCCAGGACATCGACTTCGACGGCGAACTGTGGTTCTTCACGCAGGACCCGTCGCCCAAGCTCGACGACATCCGCGCGAACCCGAGCGTCAACGTCGCGTTCGAGTCGAAGAAGGGCTACCTGTCGGTGGCCGGCTCGGCGACTGTCGTGCACGACCCGGCGAAGGTGGACGAGCTGTGGTCCCCGGCCGTCGCCGGCTGGTTCCCCGACGGCAAGGACGACCCGACCGTCGCGCTGATCCGCGTCGAGGCCGAGACCGTCGAGCTGTGGGCGACCGACGAGCCCCGTCCGGTCGTGCTGTTCAAGGTCCTCAAGGCCGCCGTCACCGGCGGACAGCCCGACATCGGCGAGAACCGCACCGTCTCCTTCGAGTGATCCCTCCCCCCGAGGCGCCGCCGGGGCGCGGCGCCTCGCGGGGACAGGCGTCAGGCGCCGCCGAAGCGCTCGGTGCGGACGCGCTCGGGCGCGTGGCCCTGCTCGACCAGGGCGGTGGCGACGGCCTCGACGAACGAGGTCGGGCCGCACACGTAGACGGTCGGCTCGAGCGGGGCCGGCAGAGCCGCCTCGGCGAGCAGCTCCGGAGTGACGCGGCCGGCCGGACGCGCCGCTCCCGCCGGCGCCACCCGGGTGAAGACGTGGTCCACCGCGACTCCGCCCGTCGCGGCCGGCCGCTCGGCGAGCGCCGCCAGCTCCTCGCGGTAGTAGGCGAAGACGGGCGAGCGGACCGAGTAGAGCAGCTGCATCCGCGCCGCGCTCCCGGCCCGGGCGTGCTCGCGCGCCATCGCCATCAGCGGCACCACGCCGCTCCCGCCCGCGATCAGCTGCACCGGCTCCGCCTGCTCCGGACGCCAGACGAACCAGCCGCCGATCGGACCGCGGATCTCGAGCCGGTCGCCCGCTTCGAGGCCGTCGACCAGGTACGGGGAGACCTCCCCGTCGTCCAGCCGCTCGACCGCGAGCTCGACCCGCTCCCCGTCGGCCGGGGCGCCGATCGAGTAGGAGCGGCTCGCCTGGTAGTCGTCGGGCGCGGTGAGGCGCACGTCGAGGTGCTGCCCCGCCAGGTGGCCCGGCCACCCGGGCACGCGGAGCACCAGGAGGCGCGACGTGGGCGTGAGCGGCGCGACCGACTCGGCCACCGCCTCCGTCCACATCACCAGTAGCGCTCCTCTTTCCAGGGGTCCCCGTGCATGTGGTAGCCGTTCTGCTCCCAGAAGCCGGGCTCGTCGCCGGGCATCAGGCGGAGCGTCCGGACCCACTTCGCGCTCTTCCAGAAGTAGAGGTGCGGCACCAGGAGCCGGGCGGGGCCGCCGTGCTCGGCCGCGAGGGGCTTCCCCTCGAACTCGGTGACGACCCAGGCCCTCCCGCCGCGGATCTCGGCGAGCGGGAGGTTCGTCGTGTAGCCGCCGAAGCTCTGCGCCATGACGAAGCCGGCATCCGTCTCCAGGCCCTCCAGCAGCGTGTCGACCGAGACGCCGCGCCAGCTGGTGCCGAGCTTCGACCACCGGGTCACGCAGTGGATGTCGGTGTGCACGTCCTCGTGCGGAAGCGCGTCGAACTCCTCCCGGTTCCAGCGGCGGACGCCCGCGGGGCCGCCGTCGATGGAGAAGGCCCACTCGTGGATGTTCGGGGTGGGCCCGATCGAGAGGACGGGGAAGCCGTTCTCGAGGTGCTGGCCCGGCGGGAGGTCCGGGTCCGCCTCCCTCTTGCCGAAGAAGCCCCGCGTGATGATGCCCATGTCCGCCCTCGTCGTCCTCGGGGCCTGGCCCCGGATCGCTGGAAACCGCTCGTCGCGCTCACGCTACCGCTCGGTGCTACCGCATGCGGGCCCGCCGGGCGAGCCCGGGACCGTGTCGGACGTCGGTGCCAGGATCGGGGCATGAGACGAACCGTCGTGCCGCCGTACCTCCTCGTCCGCATCGCCCGCCTCGACGATCCGGCCTTCGCCCGGGCCGCGCGCGCCGCGAGCCGCTCGCTCGAGCAGGACGTGCCGTTCCGGCGCGTCCGGCCCGGAGAGCCCGCGCCCGACCGCGGGGCGCCGACCGCCGCCGCGACGTCCTCGCCGCGCACCCGCGTGCAGTCCCTCCAGCGCACCATCGCGGACGCGCGGACCGAGGAGACCCTGCCCGGCACGGTCGTCCGCCGCGAGGGCGAGGCGGCCACGGGGGACGCGGCCGTCGACGAGGCGTACGACGGCCTCGGCGCGATGTCGGCCTTCCTGCAGGGTGCGTACGGCCGCGACTCGATCGACGACGCCTGGCTTCCGCTCGACGCGACCGTGCACTTCGGCGACGACTACGACAACGCCTTCTGGGACGGCTCGCGGATGGTCTTCGGCGACGGGGACGGCCAGGTGTTCCGCCGCTTCACCGTCTCGCAGAGCGTGATCGGCCACGAGCTCGCCCACGGCATCACCGAGTACACGGCGAACCTCGTCTACCGCGGCCAGTCCGGAGCGCTCAACGAGTCGGTCTCGGACGTGTTCGGAGCCCTGCTGGAGCAGTACGGCGCGGGCCAGAGCGCCGACGAGGCGAGCTGGCTGATCGGCGAGGGGCTCTTCACCGACGAGGTGCAGGGCACGGCCCTGCGGTCGATGATCGCCCCCGGCACCGCCTACGACGACGACGTCCTCGGCTCCGACCCGCAGCCGGGCTCGATGGCCGACTACGTCGAGACCGACGACGACAACGGCGGAGTGCACATCAACTCGGGGATTCCCAACCGCGCGTTCGCCGTGGCGGCGACGACCCTCGGCGGGAAGGCGTGGGAGCGCGCTGGGCAGGTCTGGTACGACGTGCTGACCGGGGGCGTCCTCACCGCGACGGCCGACTTCGAGGCGTTCGCGGCGCTCACCGTGCGGGCCGCCGCCGAGCGCTACGGATCCGGCTCCGAGGTCGAGGCCGCCGTGCGCACCGGCTGGACGACGGTCGGCGTGACGCTGTCCGCCTGAGCCGGTCCGCTCGAGGACGGAGGCGGGTAGCATCGCGCGCATGGACGTCATCGTGTCGCGCAGCGGCGGAGTCGCCGGCCTCCGCCGGGTGTGGCGGGTCGACGTCGAGCAGCAGCCCGACGAGCGCGCCTGGCGCGACCTGCTCGGCTCGCTCCCCTGGGACGCCGCCGACGGCGAGTCCCCCGGCCGGGCCGACCGCTTCGTCTACGAGATCCGCGTGCAGACGCACCACGTCCGCCTCGGCGAGACCGAGCTCGACGGTGCCTGGCGCGAGCTGGTCGACCGCGTGAAGAAGGCGCAGCCCCGCTAGGAGCTGCGCCTTCGTCGTGTGCTCGGAGCTACTCGGTGCCGAGCAGGTCGATCACGAAGATCAGGGTCTTGCCGGAGAGCGGGTGCCCTCCGCCGGCCGGGCCGTACGCCAGCGCGGGCGGGCAGATCAGCTTGCGGCGGCCGCCGACCTTCATCCCCGGGATGCCCTGCTGCCAGGCGCGGATGAGGTTGTTGAGGGGGAAGTTGATCGACTGGTCGCGGCTCCAGGAGGAGTCGAACTCCTCGCCGGTGTCGTACTCGACGCCGAGGTAGTGGACCTCGACGGTCGAGCCGGGCTGCGCCTCGGCGCCGTCGCCGACGACGATGTCCTCGACGACGAGGGTGTCGGGGGCCGGGCCCTCAGGGGCGTCGACCTCGGGCTTGGTCAGGTATTCGCTGCTCATGCCTCGATCCTACGGCGCTCGGGAGCGGAGTCTGGGAGCGGGCTGCGAGCACTCACTCCACGAGCGTGAGGCGCTGCGTCGGCCGGGTCATCGCGACGTAGAGCGATGCGGCGCCGCGCTCGCCGGTCTGCGCGATGAGGCGAGGGCGGGCGATGATCACGGAGTCGAACTCGAGCCCCTTGGCGTCGTTCGTCGACAGCACGGCGATCGCGCGGTCGAGCCCGGTCGCTCCGCGGCCCACCTCCCGGCCGAACCGCTCCTCGAGGCGCTCGGTGATCGCGGCGAGGTCGTCGTCGGGCGCGATGACCGCGAGCGTCCCCTCCGCCTCGATCGCCCGGTCCTCGACGACGGCCCCCAGCACCCGCTCGGCGAGGCTCGCGTCGCCGCGATCGCGGATCGTCCGCACCGGCCACTCGGTGGAGCGCACGGCCTCCCCCGGCGTGATCTCCAGCCCGTTCTCGCGCGCCGTCCGCTCGGCGAAGGCGACGATCTGCGCGGGCGTGCGGTAGTTGACCGTCAGCTCCTCCAGGCGCCACGGCGCCGCCTCCACTCCCCGGCCCTGGCGGCCGAAGGTGTCGCGGAGCGCGGCGTCCCAGCTCGAGGCGGCGGAGGCGCCGGACGCCTGCGCGACGTCGCCCACGATCGTGAACGAGCGCATCGGGCAGCGGCGCAGCAGCACCCGCCACTGCATCGGCGAGAGCTCCTGCGCCTCGTCGACCACGACGTGCCCGTAGGTCCAGGTGCGGTCGGCCGCGGCCCGCTCGGCGGTGGTCCCGAGCACCGAGCGCTCGGCGAAGCCGGCCGCGAGGTCCTTGGCGTTGACGAGGCCGTCGACGCCCATGTTGCGGATGGCGGCCTCCGCGTTCTCGACGTCGCGCTTGCGCTGCTCCTTCTCGGCCTTCTTCGAGGCGTCGGCGTGGTCGTCGTAGGCGCCGAGCAGCTCCGCGGCCTCGTCGAGCAGCGGTACGTCGGAGACCGTGAACGGAGCGTCGCGGTCTCGGCGGAGGAGGGAGCGCTGCGCGGCGGTCCAGCGCGGCGTGAGGGTCGCGAACCAGTTCGGACGGGCGTAGAGGTCCTGCAGCAGCTTCTCGGGGGTCAGCGGGATCCACGCGGTGTTGAGAGCGACGCGGACGTCGTGGGCGGTCCGCACGTCCTCGCGCAGCACCGCCTCGTCGGCCTCGTCGACCGTGCTGCCGTGGCTCCGCAGCTGATCGGCGAGCTGGCGGGTGAGCTGCGAGAGCAGCGTCTTGACGAAGGAGACGCGCGCCTCGTTGTGCGGCTTGCGGGTGTCGCGCGCGCGGGTGATCGCGCGCTCCACGTCCTGCGGCTCCAGACGGAGCTTCTCGCCGTTGACGTCGAGCACCTGGGTCTCGGCCGGGACGGTCTGGCGGGAGCGGACCGCGCGCTTGAGCAGCTCCGCCATCCGCGCCGAGCCCTTCACGCGGGCGACCGCGGGCACGTCCTCCTCGACGAGGTCGAGGCCCGGGTAGAGCTGGCCGAGCGTCGAGAGGACGACGCCCGTCTCGCCGAGCGAGGGCAGCACCGCCTCGATGTAGCGGAGGAAGGACCGCGAGGGGCCGACCACGAGCACGCCGGAGGAGGCGATGCGGTCTCGGTAGGAGTACAGGAGGTAGGCGGCCCGGTGCAGGGCGACCGCGGTCTTGCCGGTGCCCGGCCCTCCCTGCACGACGAGCACGCCGCGCAGCTCGGACCGGATGATGCGGTCCTGCTCGCTCTGGATGGTCGCGACGATGTCGTGCATCCGGCCGGTGCGCTGCGCGCCGAGAGCCGCCATGAGCGCGCCCTCGCCCTGCAGCACGGTGCCCTCGCGCAGCAGCTCCTCGTCGAAGACCTCGTCCTCGAAGCGGAGGACCTCGCGGCCCCGAGTGGTGAGGTGGCGCCGGGCGCGCGTCCCCATCGGCCGGGCGGCGGTGGCCTGGTAGAACGCGGCCGACTGCGGGGCGCGCCAGTCCAGCAGCAGCGTGTCCTGCTCCTCGTCGCGCAGGCCGATCCGGCCGATGTAGCGGTGCTCGGCGTCGGCGTCCGCGAGCGTCAGCCGGCCGAAGGCGAGCCGGTCGTCGGCGCCGGTGAGCGAGCGGATGCGGTCCTCGTAGAGCCGCGCGTAGGCGTCGCGCTCGGAGCGGCTCTGGTGGTTGCCGCCGACGCTCTCGATGCGGACCGTGTCCAGAGCCTCGCGGGCCTGGGCGATCAGCTCGTCGAGGCGGGCGTAGAGCGCCGCCACGTAGTCGCGCTCCCGAGAGAGCTCGGTGGCCTGCACAGTGCTGCCGTCCGTCATCGTCCGCCTTCCGAGGGTCCGCCGCCGCGGGCCGGGAGGCGCGGGATGCGCTCCGGGGGCCGCGGGAAAACAGGCGGTCCAGTCTACCGAGCGATCCGAAGCGGGCCGTGCCGACAGCGGGATCCGGATGCCTCTTGCGCTCGGCGCCGCGGAGGAGCATCCTCTCTCTCACGAAGAGCTCGACGCCCCGTCCGAGCAGCCGGCCCTGCCGCTGCCGCAGGGCGTCGAGCTCTTTCTCGCGGGTGTCCGTCCTCCGTACGGTCATCGACCGGGAAGAGAACCGGACGGCCCCGCGTTGCACGCCCCATGGCCACTCCGAGCAGCAGCGTCACCGCCCCCTCCCGCGCCTCGATCGACCTCACGGAGTCGGCACGCGCCGGCTGGGAGTCGTGGCTCGCCCGACGCGTCGAGCGCGTCACCGGACCCCGGGGCGATCTCGCCCTCGTCGAGACGCGCTGGCTCGAGCCCGGCGAGAGCGTCGCCGACGAGCAGGCGCTGGCCGGCTACGGCCCCTCGGCGACCCTGACGCGGATGCGCCGCGAGAACCTCGACACCGGCGAGCCCGAGTACGGCTACCGCGTCTGGGACGCGGCCTCCGACGGCATCCGGTCCTTCGACGCCATCGAGACCTTCCCGTTCGACGCCGCCTGGGTGCTCGAGGCGTGGTTCCAGCCGGTCGCCGAGGACCGCACGGTCCCGTTCGAGCACCTGCGCGACAACGGCGCCACCCGCGAGCTCGTCGTGCCCGGCGACATCACCTTCTCGCTCGTGGACGACGGGCGCGCCCGCGAGTACACGGTCGCGGCGTTCGACGACGGCGGCACGCTCCTCGTCCCGTTCGGCGATCCGACCAACCGCAGCGACGACCCGGAGCTCGCGAGCTACCCCGTCGGCCGCTTCCTCGTCGTGCAGCGGATCGGCGGCGCGGCCGACGCGGGCACCCCCGGTCCGGTGCTCCTGGACTTCAACCGGGCGTACATCCCGCCGTGCGGCTTCTCGCCCCACTACAACTGCCCGCTGCCGCCCGCGCAGAACCGGCTCGGCGTGCCCGTGACGGCCGGCGAGCGCCGCGTGCGCAGCGCCTCCGCCTAGCGCGCCGGGGCTGAGCGGGGGCGGCCCCGGCTCAGCGGGTGAGCACCGCCCGGCGGGCGACGAGCTCGTCGAGCAGGACCTGCTCGTCGACCGCTCCGGTGCGTCCGCCGCGGCCGAGCAGGAGGTGCTGCCGGTGGTGCGCGAGCCGCGTCGCCGAGCGGAGGAAGTCCCGCATCGCCCGCGGCCGGTCCCCTCCCGCGCTCCGGGCCCAGCGAGCGGCGGTGCGGCGCCCCTCCGCGGTGCCGATCATCCGAACCTCGGCCGGCGAGAGCCAGCCGGCGACGGCGTAGTCGTCGAGCCGCTGGAGCGTCACGCGCCGCTCCTGCCGGCGCAGCAGCACCACCACGACCACGGCGACCGCGAACAGCGGCACCTGGACCACGCCGTAGAAGCCGAACCAGTCGGACACCAGGAACGACGAGCCGTTCCAGAGCGCGTGCAGGAACGCGGCGAGCGCCAGCCCGAGCAGGGCGATGGGCAGCCGCGCGACGGCGGGCCGGTTCGAGGCGAAGCCGAGGGCCGCGCCCGTGCAGGCGGTGAAGAGCACGTGCGCGAAGGGCGAGAGCACCCCGCGGAGGAAGAAGGTCACGGCCAGCGAGCCGAGACCGCCGTCCACCAGCGAGCTGCCGAAGTAGAGGATGTTCTCGACGAAGGCGAACCCGGAGGCGACGACGGCCGCGTAGACGATGCCGTCGACGGGTCCGTCGAAGGTCCGGCGCCAGATCAGAAGGACGAGGAGGACGCCGATCCCCTTGGCCGTCTCCTCGACCAGCGGCGCCTGGATCACGGCGCCGACGAAGTCGGATCCGCTCGGCTGCTGCCCGGACGCGTAGACGGCGATCTGCACGCCGAGGTCGACCAGGAGCGCGATCGCGACGGACCCGGCCGCGCCCCAGAGGAACGCGAACCACAGGCCCAGCGCGGGCTCCGGCTCCCACCGGTCGACCCAGCGGACGCCCAGCAGAACCACGGTCAGCGGGACGAGGGCGATGACCGCGCAGATCCCCGCGGCGCTGACGCCGAGTCCGAGAACCACGTAGGCGAGCACGAGCAGCAGCAGGATCCCGAGGAGCGCCACGCCGATCGAGCCGAGCACGGTCGGCACGACGGAGGGGCGGGCGGTGGCGGGTGGTGCGGGCGGCGGATAGGCGCTCATGGGGCCGACAGTAGGGCACGGGCGGGGTGCGCTGTCGGCGGTTGACACGCGCCGGGCGCGTGGAGGAGGGCCGGGGTGCGGACGCCCGTGTCCGATTCCCGCTCCTGCTCGACGTCGCCGCGTGCGAGGCTCGAGGCGTGCCCGACTCCGATCCGCTCTTCGAGGAGCGCTACCGCGCCGTCGCCTCCCGCGACTCCCGGTTCGACGGGCGGTTCCTGACCGGCGTGCACTCCACCGGCATCTACTGCCGTCCGAGCTGCCCCGCCATCACGCCGCGGCGCGCGAACGTGCGCTTCTACCCGACGGCCGCCGCCGCGCACGAGGCGGGGCTCCGCGCCTGCAAGCGCTGCCTGCCGGACGCTGTCCCCGGCTCCCCCGAGTGGAACCTGCGCGACGACACGGCGGCGCGCGCCATGCGTTTGATCGCCGACGGAGTGGTCGACCGCGAGGGGGTCGAGGGGCTGGCCGCCCGGCTCGGCTACGGCGCGCGCCACCTCGGCCGCATCCTGCGCGAGGAGCTGGGCGCGCCTCCGCTGGCCCTCGCTCGCGCCCAGCGCGCCCAGACCGCCCGGCTCCTGCTCACGAGCACCGACCTGCCCGTGTCCGACGTCGCCTTCGCCGCCGGCTTCACGAGCATCCGGCAGTTCAACGCGACCCTGGCGGAGGTGTACGAGCGGACCCCGACGGCCCTGCGCGCCTCGGCCCGCGGCACGCGCTCCGAGGCGAGCGTCCACGACGGCGCGGCCACGCTGGAGCTCCGGCTGGCAGTTCGGGCTCCGTTCGATCCCGGGGTGCTCGACGTGCTCGGCGGCGCCGCGCTCCCGGGCATCGAGGAGGCGTCCCCCGGCGGCTACGCGCGCTCGCTCGTCCTGCCCGGGGGCGCGGCACTGGTGCGGCTGGCGGCGGACGGGGAGAGCGTCCGCTGCAGCGCGACGCTCGTCTCCGTCGCCGACGTCGGGCCGCTGGTCGCCCGGGTGAGGCGGGTTCTCGACCTGGACGCGGACGCCCGGGCCGTGGACGAGGCCCTCGCGGCCGATCCCGCACTCGCTCCGAGCGTCGCCGACCGCCCCGGTGTCCGCGTGCCCGGCTCCGTCGATCCGGCCGAGACGCTGGTGCGCGCGCTGCTCGGCCGGCGGGAGGCCGCACGGCTGGTCACAGCGCTCGGCGCGACGCTCCCGGAGTCCGTGGCGAGCGGATCGATCGCACGCGCCTTCCCCTCCCCCGCGGTGATCGCCGAGCACGCCGCCGACGTGCTCCGCGGATCCGCCGACGTGCTGGTGCGGACCTGCACGCTGCTCGCCGAGGGAGCCCTGCGGCTCGACGCCGACCGGGAGGAGCTCGCCGAGCAGCTGCTGGCGGTCCCCGGGATCGACGCGGCCACGGCGGCCGAGGTGGCACAGCGGGCGACCGGAGATCCCGACGTCCTGCTCACCGGGGATCCCGTGCTCCGGCGGGGCGCGGCGGCGCTCGGCCTGCCCTCCGGCGAGCGCGCGCTGACCGAGACCGGACGCCGCTGGGCGCCCTGGCGCAGCTACGCCGGGGCGCGCCTCGCGGCCGCGGTCACGCCTCCGGCGCGGGGTCGATGATCGGGAGCGCCGCGGTCATCGCCTCGATGCCCGAGAGCCGCGCCGGCGAGATCAGCCGCATGACCTCCTCGCGGGACATCAGCCCCGCCTCGACCACCAGGTCGGCGATGTTGCGGCCGGTCGCGAGGGCGGCCTTCGCGAGGGCGGCGGACGCGGTGTAGCCGATGCTCGGCGTGAGCGCCGTCACGACCCCGACCGAGGAGGCGACCATGGCCTCGAGCCGGTCGACGTTCGCGGTGATGCCGTCGATGCAGTTCTCGCGGAGCGTCCTGCAGGCCTGCGTCATCCAGGTGATGCTCTGCAGCAGCGAGTGCGCGATCACCGGCTCGAAGGCGTTGAGCTGGAGCTGACCCGCCTCGGCCGCCATCGTGACCGTGACATCGGCCCCGGCCACCGAGTAGGCGACCTGGTTGACCACCTCGGGGATGACCGGGTTCACCTTGCCGGGCATGATGCTCGATCCCGCCTGGCGCGGAGGCAGGTTGATCTCGCCGAAGCCGGCCTGGGGGCCCGAGGAGAGGAGTCTCAGGTCGTTGCAGATCTTGGACAGCTTGATCGCGGAGCGCTTGAGCGCGCTCGAGAACGACATGAAGACGCCGGTGTCGCTCGTCGCCTCGACGAGGTCCTGCGCCATCTCGAGGTCGAGATCGGTGATCTCGTTGAGGTGGCGGACAGCAGCCGCGCCGTAGCGCGGATCGGCGGTGATGCCTGTGCCGATCGCGGTGGCTCCGATGTTGACCTCGGCGAGCAGCCAGATGGTCTCGGAGAGACGGGCGTGGTCCTCGCCGAGGGTCGTCGCAAAGCCGTGGAACTCCTGGCCGAGCGTCATCGGCACCGCGTCCTGCAGCTGCGTGCGGCCGACCTTCAGGACGCTGCCGAACTCGACCGCCTTGCGGGAGAACGACTCGCGCAGCAGCGCCAGCTCGTCGAGCAGGCGGCGCAGCGACCAGGTCATCGCGATCTTGATCGCGGTCGGGTAGACGTCGTTGGTGGACTGGCTGCGGTTGACGTCGTCGAGCGGGTGCAGGTGGGCGTAGTCGCCCCGCTCGAAGCCGCCGATCTCGAGTGCGACGTTGGCGACGACCTCGTTCGCGTTCATGTTCGTCGAGGTGCCGGCGCCGCCCTGGATCACCCCGACCACGAACTGGTCGTGGAACTCGCCGTCGATGATGCGGCGGCACGCGGCCTCGATCAGCTCGGCCTTGGCGGGGGCGAGGGTGCCGAGCTCGGTGTTGGCCCGGGCGGCCGCGAGCTTGACCGTCGCGAGGGACCGGACGAGATCGGGGTAGATCGAGATGGGGCGCTTCGAGATCGGGAAGTTGTCGAGGGCCCGCGCCGTGTGGATGCCCCAGTAGGCCTCGGCGGGGATCTCCATCGAGCCGAGGGAGTCGCTCTCGGTGCGCGTGGCGGGGGTCTCGGTGTCGTCCAGGGCTCTGCCTTCCGGGTCGCGGTCGGGGAGGGTGCTCGGTGCGAGGGTCACGTCCAGCTCCGTTGCTGTCGTCGTGCGGCCCCGGAGGGTGCAGGGGGCTCGCGAACTGCGCGGCCAGCCTATCGCCGGGGCGCGGGGCGGCGGCGGACGCGGGCGCGGAGCGTCCGGTCGACGGGCGCGGAACGACCGCGCCTCCCGCCGCCGGAGCGGACAGGAGGCGCGGGACGCGGGAAGCGGCGGATCAGCGGTAGTCGCTGCCCGACGCGAGGGCCGCGAGCGGCACGAGCACGACCACGACGAGCACGGCGATCGCGAACAGCAGGACGAGGCCGAGCATGACGGAGTTGAGCACGATGCCCCAGATCGAGAGCGTGCGGCCGGTCGGCTCCCTCCGCAGCCCCAGGATGCCGAAGACGAGGCCCGCGGCCGGAGCGATCACGGTCAGTCCGAAGAAGACGGAGGTGACGCCGAGGATCAGGCTCGTGAGCGAGAACGGGGTCGAGGGCGCCGGGGCGAGCGCCGCGGGCGGGACGGCGGGGGTGCCGTAGGAGGCGCGGGCCTGCTGCGAGGAGGCGGGCTCCTCGGCGGCGGGGCGCTCCCCGGCGGACGGCCGCTCCTCGGTGAGGACGGCGGTCGCGCCCAGGTCCACGGTCGGCTGCTCGTCGGCGGGGGTGGAGAGGCGGGCGGTGCGGTCGTCGGTGGTCACGGTGTGCTCCTTCTCGGGTGCCGGTCGCCCGGCGGGATGCGGTCCCGCCGGGCGGGCCGGCGGTGCTGCCGGTGTGCTCCGGCGATGCCTCCACGCTACGGACGAGCCCGGACCCGCCCCATCCGGGGAACCCCCGGAACTCGGGGGCGATCCCCCGCCTCGACGCGGGGGCGGGTGCGAGACTGGTCCCGGCGCGAGGAGGCGGCGATGGACGACGACGAGCTGCGGCACCGCACCCGGGACCGCAAGGGCGCCCGGGCCGTCTGGTTCGCCGGGCTCTCGGCGCTCGCCGGCTTCGTGGTGATCTCCCCTGTGATCTCCCTCACGGCGACCGTGATGGTGTGGGGGTCGCGGCGGCGGATCGGCACCCTCAGCGACCGGAACGGCCTGGTCGCCGTCAACTGGCAGCTCACCTACCTCGCGCTCCAGCTGATGCTGGTCCCGCTGCACCTCGCGCTGGTGTCGGTGCGCGACTCGCTCGGCGCCGACTGGCCGCTCGCGACGATCTCGGCGATCCTCGCGCTGGCCGTGCTCAACCTCGTGCTGTGCGTCGTCCTCGGGATCCGGTCCGGCCAGGGACGCACCGTGCGCCTCTGGATCGCCGTGCCCTTCGCCCGCTCCACCCGTCCGCCGCGCTGACCGTCCGGGGACACCGGGCACGGCGGCTCTCCTCCTGGGACTCCGCCCGGCGTGTCCGCGGCGCGGTGCCCCCTCGACCCCGCGGCGGCGGGCAGGGTGGTGGAGTGATCGCCTTCCCTCCGCCCGTGTACGTCGTGGCCGACGACGGAGTGCGGCTGGCCACCTACTCCGTCGGCGAGGAGAGCGCCCCGACCGTCCTCGCCGTGCACGGCTTCGCCTCCCACGCCGTTCTCAACTGGGAGACGTCGGGCTGGCTGCGGACGCTGCACCGGGCCGGGTACCGCGTCGTGGCGCTCGACCAGCGCGGGCACGGCGCGAGCGAGAAGCCGCACCACTCCGACTCCTACAGCGTGGACGCCATGGTGGCCGACCTGGTGCGGGTGCTCGACTCCTACGACCTCGAGGCGCCCCACGTCCTCGGCTACTCCCTCGGCGCCCGGATGAGCTGGGTGCTGGGGCTCGAGCACCCGGAGCGGCTCGCATCGCTGAGCCTCGGCGGGCTGACGGTGGGCGAGCCCCTCCGCTCCTTCGACGCGGAGGCGGCCCGGGCCCGCGTCGCCTCCGGCGGCGAGATCGACGACGGCTTCACCCGCGCCTTCATCGGCATGGCGGAGGGCGTGCAGGGCAACGACCTCGCGGCACTGGTGGCGGTGGCCGACGGCGTCCGCGGCGGGGCGCACCCGGAGCACGGGCGGCACCCCGGCCTGCCGACGCTGCTCGTGACCGGCGGCGCGGACCCGATCGCTCCCGGCGGAGAGCTGCTGGCGGCGGAGGCGGGGGCGCGGTTCGTGAGCGTCCCCGGCCGCGACCACACCAGCACCGTGCCCGCGCGGGGCTTCAAGGACGCGGTGCTGGCGTTCCTGGCGGAGCAGCGCTGAGCCGGCCCCGCGCCGGACGGGAGCACCGCGAGCGCCGAGGCCCGCGGCGTAGCATCCCCCTCATGCAGGCGATCCGCATCGAGAACCCCGGCCCCGACTCCCGACTCGTGCTGGAGGAGGTGCCGACGCCCTCCCCCGGACCCGGCGAGGTCCTCGTCCGCGTGGCGGCCGCCGGCGTCAACCGCGCCGACCTCGGCCAGCGCGGCGGGGTCTACCCGCCGCCGCCCGGCGCCTCCGAGATCCTCGGCATGGAGGTGTCCGGCACGGTCGTCGCGCTCGGCGAGGACGCGACCGGGTTCGCGGAGGGCGACGAGGTCTGCGCGCTGCTCTCCGGTGGCGGCTACGCGGAGTACGTCGCGGTCGACGCGGGCCTGGTACTGCCGGTGCCGGACGGCGTCGGCCTCGTCTCGGCCGCCGCCCTCCCGGAGACGACGTCCACCGTCTGGTCGAACCTCGTGATGGTGGCCGGGCTCGGATCCGGCGACACCGTCCTCCTCCACGGCGGCGGGAGCGGGATCGGGACCACGGGCATCCAGATCGCCGCCGCCCTCGGCGCCCGCGTCGCCGTCACGGCCGGCAGCGCCCGCAAGCTCGAGGCGTGCCGCGCGCTCGGCGCCGACGTCCTGATCGACTACCGCGAGGAGGACTTCGTCGAGCGGATCCGCGAGGCGACCGGCGGGCGCGGCGTCGACGTGATCCTCGACCCCGTCGGCGGCGACTACCTGGCCCGCGACCTGGAGGCGCTGGCCGTGGGCGGGCGCGTGGTGTTCATCGGCAACCAGTCCGGCGCGCTGGGCTCGCTCGACCTCGGGGTGCTGATGCGCAAGCGCGGGGCGGTGCACGCCACGACCCTCCGCGCCCGGCCCCTGGAGGAGCGGCGCGCGATCGTCGCGCGGGTGCGCGCGGAGGTCTGGCCGCTGGTCGCCGCCGGAACGGTGCGACCGGTGGTGGACGAGGTGGTCCCGCTCGCCGAGGCCGAGCGGGCGCACGACGTGATGCGCTCCTCCGGCCACATCGGCAAGCTGCTGCTCACCCCGTGACGCCCCGCACCGGAGGAGGCCCCCGCCGCCCGCGGTGAGCGGGAGCGGGGGCCTCCTCCGGTGATGCCCTCCGGCGGGGCGTCAGACCGCGGAGCGCAGGAGTCCGAGCGAGCGGTTGATGCCGTCGACGTCGACCGCGGCCGGATCGAACGAGGCTCCGGCGGCGAGGCCGAGAGCCTCGAGCGCCTCCGCGTGGTCGGCCGAGGACGGGTCGGTCGCCGCCCGCACCGTGTCGGCCCAGGCCGCGGGGCCTCCCGGCACGTCGAGCGGAGCCGCGCCGCGCGCGCCCGTGCAACGCGGCAGAGCCGACGACAGCGGCGCGATCGACTCCAGACGGATGACGTGGCGCCACTCGTCCTCGAGGTCGTAGACGTAGAAGAGCTCGTCCTGCTCCTGCTCGAGCACCTCGGCGAGCGCGACGCCCGCCTCGTCCACGAGGTCGGCGCCGAACTCCTCCGCGTCGGACGGCGAGCCGATCGGAGCCTGCTCCTCGTCGGGCACGCCCACGCTGAAGTAGTGCGGCTGCGCGTCGGTCCAGCCCAGCGAGAGCTGGAGCGCGAGGTGCAGATCGCGCAGCGACGACTCGGAGGAGAGCTCGAGGCGCCGCCAGACGACGGGCTTGGTCCCGAGCAGGGCGACGTGGAGCGCGTAGGCCGTCGCCGTGTCCTGGGTCGCCTCGTCGAGGATCTCGAGGCGGGTGGCCTCGCGCTCTCCGAGGAGGACGACCGTCGCGCGGACGACGGAGGCGAGGACGGGCGCCAGGCCCTCCGGCACCGCATAGCCGAACTCGGGCGAGTGCAGCAGCAGCCCGAGCTCGGCGGTGTCGTCGAGCATCCGCTCGGCCGTGCCGACCATGCGCTCGCGCTCGTCGAGGGCCTCGTCGAGCGAGACTCCGGAGTCGGCTGCCAGCTCGTCGACCAGCTCGCCGACGACCAGGCCCGGGTGGATCTCGGCCTGGCAGGCGACCGCGATGCGGACCAGCACGGCGTCGGTGGTGGTGACCGCGCGCTCCTCCGGGGAGAAGGCGCCGTCCTCGGTGTCGGCGGCCGCCAGCGCGGTCTGGGCGCTGAGGATCCACTGCTCGAGGAAGCGGGCGACGTAGGCGATGCGCTCGGCGGCGGCCTCGTGCGCGTCGGAGCTGCGCCAGAGCACGGCGGCCTCGCCGAGACCTGCGGCGGATCCCTCCTGCTCGAGCACGGCCGAGCCGACCAGCGCGTCCCACCAGGCCGAGACCGGGATGCGGACGGAGTCGTCGCTCGGGGTGGATCCCGCGGAGGAGATGCCCGCCTCGACCGCGATCTCGCGGGCGGCGCGCTCGGTGAGGGTCGCGCCGTCGTCGGCGGCGAGGTGCTCGACCACGACGTCGGCGGCGTGCACGAGAGCGGTGGCGCGCACGGCGGAGAGCTGCTCCTCGGCCGGGACCTCGTCGAGCTCGGCGAGGTCGTCGAGCACGGCCTCCACGAAGGAGCCGGCGAGGTCGAGGACCTCGTCGAGGACGGCCTGGCACTCGTCCAGCTCCTCGTCGGTGCCGGTCCAGAGGTCCTCGTCGGTGAGGAAGTCGAGGAAGTGCTCGACGACCTCGGCGACGGTGAAGAGGGTGTCGTCGAGGTCGGCCTCGCTCTCCTCCCCCGACAGGTCGGCCTCGATCTGGTCGAAGACGGCCTCGAGCAGCTCGGCGTCGGGCTGGGCGAAGGAGCCGCGCGGGCGCAGGTCGCGGGTCATCGCGAAGAGGTCGGTCAGCACCTCGACGGCCTCGTCGGCCTCGAGGTGCTCGTGCTGCATGCCCACCTCGGCGAGGTGCGAGCGGTACCAGCTGCGGAACCGCACCATCAGCGCGGTCTCGGCCGTACGGCCGCCGCCCTGACCGCCGGGCCCGCTCTGACCGCCTCCGGATCGTCCCTGGTTGCGCTTCTTGCCCATGATTCCTCCGCGACCGCTCCACTCACGACGAAGCGCTCCAGCCTACCCAGTGCGGGCGCGCGGCGGCACGCGCGGTCGCCCCCTGTTCACCCTGTGCGCACCGGGTCCGCTCGCTCTGATACGGCCGATCGCCCGAGTCCTGGGATCAGCGCGCGGTGGGAGGCCTCGCCGCTCGGGCCCCTGCCACACGGGTCGCGATGATGAGAAATCTCGCAGCGATCGGGCGGCGAGGCTTGCGCTCGAACCCCTCACTTCGGTGGAGTGTCCGGATGACCGACACGACGGACACCGCCGAGACCGCTCCCGGGAAGGCGTCGCTCAAGCGGGTGATCACCGGGCCGCTGCTGTTCGCCTTCATCGTGGGCGACACGCTCGGCGCCGGCATCTACACCCTGGTCGGCACGATGGCCGAGGACGTGGGCGGCGTGATCTGGCTGCCGCTGCTGATCGCGCTGGTCGTCGCCCTGCTCACCGCGGGCACGTACGCCGAGCTGATCACCAAGTACCCGCACGCCGGAGGGGCGGCGCGCTACGTGGACCGCGCGTTCGGGAAGCCGTACCTCTCGTTCCTGATCGGCTTCCTGATGATGGCCTCCGGCATCACGACGGCCGCCTCCCTGGCGAACGCGTTCGCGGGCGACTACCTCGGGGCTCTGCTGGACGTGCCGCCGATCCCCACCGCGATCGTCTTCATCGCGATCCTCACCCTGGTGAACCTGCGCGGGGTGAAGGAGTCGCTGACGGCGAACCTGGTCGCCTCGGTGATCGAGGTGAGCGGACTGGTCATCGTCATCGTCTGCGCCGCGGTCTTCTTCGGCTCCGGCGACGGCGACGCCTCCCGCGTGCTCGAGTTCAACCCCGACGTCGCTCCGCTGCAGGGGGCGTTCGCCGCCTCGATCGTCGCCTTCTTCTCGTTCCTCGGCTTCGAGGCCGCGGCGAACATGGCCGAGGAGGTGCGGAACCCCTCGAAGGTCTACCCGCGGGCCCTCTTCGGTGCGCTGATCACCGCCGCCGTGGTCTACCTCCTGATCGCGCTCGGCGCCGTGATCGTGCTGCCGAACGACTTGCTCGCGGCCTCCAGCGGCCCCCTGCTGGACGTGGTCGCGGCGAGCGGAGTGGCGGTGCCGCCGTGGCTGTTCGGCCTGATCGCGCTCGTCGCCATCGCGAACGGCGCTCTGCTGTTCATGGTGATGGCGTCGCGGGTCGGCTTCGGGCTCGCCACCTCCGGGCTGCTGCCGAGCGCCTTCGGCAAGGTGCTCCCGGGCCGCCGCACGCCGTGGGTGTCGATCGTGGTCGTCGGCGGAGTGACGATGCTGCTCAGCCTCATCGGCGACGTCGGCACGCTCGCCGAGACGACGGTGCTGCTGCTCCTGCTGGTGTTCATCGCGGCGAACGTGTCGGTGCTGGTGCTGAAGAAGGACCGCGTCGACCACGCCCACTACTCCGTGCCGCGGGTGGTGCCGGTGCTCGCGACCATCGCGAGCGTGGTGCTGCTGACGCAGCAGACGGGCGTGGTCTGGCTGGCGACAGCGGGCTACGTGGTCGTGGGGACGCTGCTGTTCCTCGCCACCCGCCTGGGGAAGCGGAAGCACGCGGAGCGGACCCCGGACTGATCCGGGCCGGCGGCGATCCGTCGCGAGCGGCCCGTCCGCGGATCCCCTGCGGGCCGTCCGCGACGGATCGATCGCGGGGGGCGGTGAGGAGTGGGATCGTGAGGGGATGACCGTCACGCTCGAGCCGATGACCCCCGTTGCTCTCGCCACTTGGATGCGGGTCCAGCGCTCGGCGTACATCGAGGACCGGATGCGGGCGGGCGACGACGAGGCGGCCGCGACCCGCAACGCCGACGCCTCGTACGAGAAGTACTTCCCGGGCGGCTCCCCCGCCGCCGGGCACGACGTGCTCCTCGTCTCCGAGGACGGCCGCGCGGTCGGGTCGCTCTGGCTCGGCCCGCACCCGAGCGGACTCGAGGGCGTCGGGTACGTCTGGGACGTGCAGATCGACGCCGCCGAGCGCGGCCGCGGCCTCGGCCGGGCGGCGATGCTGCTCGCGGAGTCGCACGTCCGCTCCCAGGGCGGCTCCGCCCTCGCGCTGAACGTGTTCGGCTTCAACACCGCCGCGCGGGCGCTGTACGAGTCGCTCGGCTAAGAGACGACGTCCCTGCAGATGCGCAAGCCGCTGGCCTGAGCGGGGGCTGCTCGACGCCGGGCAGGGGCACGACCCGGTCGTGCAGAACGCCGCACGCCGTGCTCGAGGGCGGACGCCGACGGGCGCCCACCGACGAGCACGGCGGCGGCAGTGGTGGAACCGCCGGGGATCGGCGGGACCCTGCGGTCAGCTCGTGGAGGCGACGGCGGTCGGGTCGCCGGTGCCGGACGGACGCGGGGCGTCACCCGATCCGGTCGCCACCGACGCGCCGGTCGGAACGACGGTGCCGCCGGTCGCCATCCCCCGGCCGAAGGCCTGGCCCTGGAGGATCGCGCCGAGGTCGACGCCGGTCGCCGACCTGACGCTGTCGAACGTCGCGGCGAGACCCGCCGCCTGCTCGCGCGCGATGTGGGTGCCGGCGGTGTCGCCGCCGATCAGCGTCACCGAGCCGACGTTCTGGTAGCCCTTCGCGAACTCGGCCATGAGCGAGGGCAGCTGCCCGATGAGCTCGCGACCCAGGATCGCCTCCTGGTTCTCGCGGAGCGCCTCCGCCTCGGCCGCGATGGCCGCCGCGCTCGCCTCGCCCTTCGCACGGATGGCCTCCGCCTCGGCGGTCGCGTTCGCGCGCAGCGCCTCGGCCTCGGCGCCCGCCTTGGCCCGCAGTGCGTGGGCCTCGGCCTCGGCGCGGGCGCTCACGGCGGCGGCCTCGGCGGCGGCGGACGCCTGGCGCGCCTCCGCCTGGCGCTGGACGGCGTACGCCTCGGCGTCGGAGACCTGCTGCGCGACCTGGCGGTCCGTCTCGGCCTTCTTCTCGCGTCCGTACGCGTCGGCGTCGGCCTCGGTCTGACGGCGGTACTTCTCGGCGTCCGCGACGCGCTTGACGTCGGCGTCGAGCTCGGCCTGCCGGTTCTCGGCGCGCTGCACGAGGACGGCCTGCTCGCGCTCGGCGCGGGCCAGGTTCTCGGCCTGCTCGGCCTCGGCGTTGGCGCGGCCGACCTCGGACTTCGCGGCGGCGGTGTTCTTGTCGTAGGCGGTCTGCTCGATCAGGTTCGCCTCGTCCGTGGCGAGCTGGCGGGCCTTGACCTCGCGGGCGGCGTTGATCCGCGCGACGTCGGCCTCGCGGCGGACGCGCTCGATCTCCTGCGCACCGAGCGCCTCGATGTAGCCGTTGCGGTCGGTGACGCCCTGGATCGCGAACGAGTCCAGGACGAGGCCCTGAGCGAGCAGGTCGCCCTTGATGCCCTCGGCGATCTCGTCGCCGAGCTTCTGGCGGTCCTGCATGACCTCCTCGACGCTGAGCTTCGCGACGACGCCGCGGAGGGCGCCCTCGAGCTGCTCGGTCGTGAAGACGTCGATCGACTGGTCCTGCGAGGCGAAGCGCTCGGCGGCGGCGCGGACCTGATCGGCCGTGGAGCCGATCTTGACCAGGGCGACGCCCGCGAGGTGGATGGTCACGCCGTTCTTCGTCTGCGCGACCGGCTCCATCTTGATCTGGCGGGAGCGCAGGGAGATGCGGTCCGACCGCTGGGTCAGCTTGTTCACGAACGCACCGCCGCCGGTGATGACGGTCATGTTCGAGGTGAGGCCGTCCTCGCCCTTCTGCTTCTTGCCGACGATCACGATCGCCTCGTCGGCCTGCGGCACCTGGTACCAGGCGCGGAAGAGGAAGAAGCCGATGAGGGCGATCAGCAGGACGGCGCCGACGGCGATCCCTGCGAGGACGATCCAGAGGAGATCCGGTTCCATGGGCGGGCGACCTTTCGTCCGACCCGCGCGACGCGGGTACCTGAGAGACGTACAGGTTCCATCGTGTCACAGCGCCTCGGACGGCCGCGTCGGCCGGAGGGGGGATACTGCGGACGCCGCCGAGAGCGGATCACGAGGGGGCGGGCCCGGAGGAGGACGCCACGAACGAGGGCGTCGCGCGGAGTGCCGCGGAGGAGAGCAGTGCTGGGGTACCTGGACTCGAACCAAGAACAACTGAACCAGAATCAGCCGTGTTGCCAATTACACCATACCCCAATGGTCATCCGGAGGTGATCCCGGGACCAGGCGGCGACCGGATCGAGACCCGAGCGCCGAGAGACGACAGTACCCTACGCGGGCATCCCGCTCAAATCGAGCCGCGGACGACGCTGCCCTCGGACTCCGGGGCGGCCTCGCCGAGGCGGGCGCGGACGAGGTCGCGGTTGATCGCGGAGGCGACCTGGGCGCCCGATCCGGCGGCGACGATCAGCTGCTGCGGGCCGGGAGGGGTGACCTCGCCGGCGGCGTAGAGGCCGGGGACGGACGTGCGGCCGCCGGCGTCGACGCGGAGGAAGCCGTCGGCGTCGCGGTCGGGGCCGGCCGCGTCCAGGTAGTCCAGCGCGGGCGTCCAGACGGGGCGGACGAACGCCCCGGTGCGCGGGACGACGTCGCCGTCGACGAGGCGGACGCCGGTCATCTCGGCGCGCTCCCCGGCGAGGTCGGCGACCGGGCGCCGGTCGACCCGGATGCCGATGGAGGCGAGCAGCGACTCGTCGGCGTCGCTCACCGTCCCGACGCCGTTGGTGAAGACGATCAGGTCGGTCGACCACTGCGAGAGGAGCATGGCCCGCTCCGCGAGGTCGTCGGTCTCGCCGATCAGGGCGAGCGCCTCCCCCGCCTTCTCGTAGCCGTCGCACTCCATGCAGCTGTGCACGGCGGTGCCGTAGTAGGCACGCAGGCTCGGGAGCGCGGGCGGCGTCTCGAGGAGCCCCGCGGCGACCACGACGGCGGTGGCGACGACGGAGCGGTCGGCGCTGCCGCGCACGCCCCGGGCGCCGACGACGAACTCGCCGCCGGAGCGCTCGACCGAGGTCACCAGGGCGTTGTGCACCTCGGCGGCCTCGTAGCGCTCGAACTCCTCGCGGCCGAGGCGGCGCAGCTCGAGCGGCGAGATGCCGTCGCGGGTGAGGAACCCGTGCGAGTGCAGGGTCGCGGCGTTCCGCGGGCGGTTGCTGTCGAGCAGCAGCACGCTGCGGCGCGCCCGGACGAGGTTGAGCGCGGTCGAGAGCCCGGCGGGGCCCCCGCCGATCACGACGACGTCGTAGCGTCCGCCGACCGTCTCCGCCACGGTCAGGCCTGCCGGGAGGCGCCGAGGTGAGCGCCCAGGCGGTCGAGGCGGGCGATCGACTCCTGCTTGCCGAGGATCTCCATCGACTCGAACAGCGGCGGCGAGACGCGGCGCCCGGAGACCGCGGTGCGCAGCGGCCCGTAGGCGATGCGGGGCTTGAGGCCGAGGCCCTCGATCAGCGCGGAGGCGAGCGCCTCCTGGATCGAGGCCGTCAGCCACTCGGACGCGGGGACGAGCTCGAGAGCGCCGATCGAGGCGGCGAGCACCTCGCCGGCGTTCGCGGGCAGGCCCTTCAGCGCGTCCTCGTCGTACTCGAGCGCGTCGGAGGAGGTGAAGAGGAAACCGAGCATCCCGGGGGCCTCCCCCAGCAGGCCGATCCGCTCCTGCACGAGGGGCGCGGCGGCGTCGAGCACCGCGCGCTGCTCGGCGGTCGGCTCGCCCGCGAGCACTCCGGCCGCCACGAGGTACGGGATCGTCCGCTCGGTGAAGTCGTCGACGGCCAGGAGGCGGATGTGATCGCCGTTGATCGACTCGGCCTTCTTGAGGTCGAAGCGGGCCGGATTGGGGTTCACGTCGGCGACGTCGAAGGCGGCGACCATCTCGTCGATCGAGAAGACGTCGCGGTCGTGCGTGAGCGACCAGCCGAGCAGGGCGAGGTAGTTGACCAGGCCCTCCGGGATGAAGCCGCGGTCGCGGTGGTGGAAGAGGTTCGAGGACGGATCGCGCTTGGAGAGCTTCTTGCTGCCGTCGCCCATCACGTAGGGGAGGTGCCCGAAGCGCGGGACGAAGGTCGTCACTCCGATGTCGATCAGCGCGTGGTACAGCGCGATCTGCCGGGCGGTCGAGGGGAGGATGTCCTCGCCGCGCAGCACGTGGGTGATCTGCATGATCGCGTCGTCGACCGGGTTCACCAGCGTGTAGAGCGGCTGGCCGTTGGGGCGCACCACGACGAAGTCGCTGAAGGAGCCGGCGGGGAACGTGATCGGGCCGCGGACCAGGTCGTCGAAGGACAGGTCGGCGTCCGGCACGCGCAGGCGCAGCGCCGGGGCGCGGCCCTCGGCGCGGAAGGCGGCGCGCTCCTCCTCGGTGAGATCGCGGTCGTGGTTGTCGTACCCGTGCTGCTTCGCGCGGCCGGCCGCCTCGTTGCGCGCGTCGATCTCCTCGGCCGTGGAGAAGCTCTCGTAGAGGTGCCCCGAGGCCGTCAGGCGCGCGATCACGTCGAGGTAGACATCGGTGCGCTCGGACTGCCGGTACGGGCCGTGCGGGCCGCCGACTCCGACGCCCTCGTCCCAGTCGAGCTTCAGCCAGCGCAGCGCGTCGAGGATCTGCTCCACGCTCTCCTCGCTGTCGCGGGCGGCGTCCGTGTCCTCGATGCGGAAGACGAACGTGCCGCCGGTGTGGCGCGCGTACGCCCAGTTGAACAGGGCGGTGCGGATGAGGCCGACGTGCGGGGTCCCGGTCGGCGACGGGCAGAAGCGGACGCGGACGTCGCTCCCGGTCGCGGTCGTGAACGGGTGCGCGTCCGGCGCGCTTTCCAGGGGCGGGGTGAGCTCAGACATACGAGGCCGATCCTACCGGCGGGAGGCGGTGCGGCGCCCGGGATCGCGGGGGCCGTGGCGCCTCCGCCCCGGGCACGGTGCGCGCCTCGCGGCGACTGCTTCTACCGGACAGCACTGCTCCGAGTCAACGGACTCCCCGAGCGAGCAGGAGCAGTGGTGCGCTGACCCCGGGCCTCTCGTCGAGAGGGCCCGAGCGCCGCACCGCAGGCCGCGCCGGGCCTCCGCGCGAGCGTGCCCGGAAGGAGCACTGATGAGCACGATCGATCTCGACCCCCGCACCGACCGCCCGAGCGCCCTCACCGAGGCGGCACGGGAGGAGAAGGACGCCCGCACGCTCTCGCTCTTCCAGGCCGCGGTGAGCGCGGAGGCCGCCGAGGGCGCGCGCATCCGCGAGCGCATCGTGCTCGACCACCTGGGCCTGGCCGAGGCCATGGCCCGCCGGGTCTCCCGGAGCGGAGGCGACTGGGCGGATCTGCGCCAGGTCGCCTACGTGGGCCTCGTGAAGGCCGCCCGCCGCTTCACTCCCGAGCGCGGCGACAGCTTCGCCGCGTTCGCCGTCCCCACGATCACCGGCGAGCTCAAGCGCCACCTCCGCGACCTCGGCTGGATGATCCGGCCGCCGCGCGGCGTGCAGGAGCTGCACCGCCGCTCCGCCGTCGTCGCCGACGAGCTCGCGCAGGAGCTCGGCCGTCACCCCACCGACCAGGAGATCGCCCGCCGCCTCGGAGTGGACGCGACGGAGGTGGCCGACGCGCGCCTCGCGGGGCATCCGCTCTCCCTCGACGAGACCGTGGGCGAGGGCGGCGTCGGCCTGGGCGACACCCTCGGCGGCGAGGACGAGCGGCTGCTCGAGATCGACCGGCGGCACGGGCTCGCCGAGGCCCTCGCCGAGCTCGAGGAGGGCCAGCGCGAGCTCCTGCGCATGCGCTTCGTCGAGGAGCGGACCCAGCAGCAGATAGCCGACGCCCTGGGGACGACGCAGATGCAGGTCTCGCGCCTGCAGCGGCGGATCCTCGCGCAGCTCGCCGACCGGCTCGGCGCCCCCTCGCGCAGCCATCAGCCGCGCGCTCCCCGGGCCCGCGTGGCCACGGTCACTCCGGTCCGACCGGCGACGCGGCTGAAGTCCGCCTGAGGTGGGCCTCGGCACGCGACGGGAGCGACGAGAGGGCGGCGAGGACGTCGTCGACCTGGACCGCGAGCAGCGCCGGGTCCGGCTCGGCGGAGAAGACATCGCCGCGGCGGAGGGAGGCGTCGGTCAGCACGACGTGCGGACCCGAGGCCGGAGGACCCCAGGCCTCGGGAGGTGCCGGACCGAAGATCACGACCGAGGGGACGCCGTAGGCGGACGCGAGGTGCGCGGCCCCGGTGTCGACGGTCACCACGACCTCGGCGGCCGCGACGAGCGCGGCGAACCCGCTGAGCGCGAGCTCACCCGCCAGCACCTCGCCCGTGCCGGCGAGCTCGGCGACGCGGCGGGCGCGGTCGGCCTCGTTCGCGCCCCCGGTGTAGACGACGCGGTGCCCCTCGGCGGTGAGGGAGCGGGCCACCGCGGCGAAGCGCTCCTCCGGCCACTCGCGCGAGCCGTAGAAGGCCCCGATGTGCACGACGGCGGCTCCGGGGGCCGAGGCGGGCTCCTCCGGGACGGCGATCGCGACGTCCTCGGGGTCGGCGTCGAGACCGATCGAGTTCACCAGCCGGGCCCAGCGGGCGCGCTCGAGCTCGCCGTCGATCCAGAGCGGCCGCGGGTCCTCCGGGCCCGCGCCCGGGTCCAGCGCCGGGACGCGGAACTCCAGCGTGCGCTCGGGCGCGATCTCGCGCAGCCGCAGCCGCGACTCGGGGCCGTTGCCGTGGAGGTTCACGCCGAGCTCGACCCGGCCGGCGGCCATCGGCAGCGGGTCGTCGAGTCCGCGGAGGGTGGGCACGAGCGCGTCCACGCCCTCGACCAGGTCGACGATCGGCTCGAGCCAGGGCGTGGTCGCCATGATCAGCCGGTGGTCCGGGAAGCCGCGGCGCAGAGCCTTGAGCGCCGGGACGGCGACGAGCAGGTCGCCGAGCTTGAGGGCGCGCAGCGCGAGGATCTCCGGAGTCCCGTCCGGGGCGGTGAGAGCGCGCACGGCGCCTCCTTCCTGTCGGAGTCCCCGTACCCCGCTGCGCGCACCTCAGACGCGCCGCCCGCAGATGCGAGCGACGCGCCCGGAGGGACCGACTTCCCCGGAAGGGGGTTTACATCCCCGGTCGAGGGGTACGAGGAGAAGGTGAACGACTCCTCCTCCCGGAGCGCCGACGAGCGCGCGAGGGCCCCGCGCCTGCGGGGGATCCTCTTCGACCGCGATGCGACGCTCGTGGTCGACGTGCCCTACAACGGCGACCCGGCGCAGGTCTCCCCGATGCCCACCGCCCTCGCGGCGGTCGAGCGGGCGCGCGAGGCGGGACTGGTTCTGGGCGTGGTCACCAACCAGTCCGGGATCGCCCGCGGGATCATCGACCGCGGCCAGGCCGACGCGGTGAACCGGCGCGTGGACGAGCTCTTCGGCGGCTTCGACGTGTGGATGCTCTGCCCCCACGGCCCGGAGGACGACTGCTCCTGCCGGAAGCCCCGGCCCGGCATGGTTCTCGGCGCCGCCGAGCAGCTGGGACTGCCGGCACGGTCCCTCGCCGTGATCGGCGACATCGGGGCCGACGTCGGCGCCGCCGCCGCGGCCGGCGCCCGTGGAGTGCTGGTGCCGACTCCGGTCACCCGCGCCGAGGAGGTGGACGCCGCTCCGCTGCAGGCGGCGACGCTCCTCGAGGCGGTCGAGCTGCTGCTCGCGATGCAGCCCGACGAGGACGCCGAGTGAGGCGCCGCGTGCTCGTCGCCCGCCTGGACAGCGCGGGAGACGTCCTGCTGTGCGGACCCGCCGTCCGCGCGATCGCGGCCGACGCCGAGGTGCTGCTGCTGAGCGGTCCGCAGGGAGCGCCCGCGGCCGCGCTGCTGCCGGGTCCCTCCTCCGTCCGCACCTGGTGGTGCCCGTGGATCGGCGACGCCTCCCGCCCCGTCGACGCCGAGCTCGTCGACGAGCTGCGCGCGATCGTCGAGGAGTTCGCGCCGGACGAGGCCGTGATCCTCACCTCCTTCCACCAGTCGCCGCTTCCGCTGGCCCTGCTGCTCCGCCTCGCCGGTGTCGCCCGCATCACGGGCGCCTCGGTCGACTTCGCGGGCGCCCTGCTCGATGTGCGCCTCGTCCCGGGCGAGACCCTCGAGGAGGACCAGCCGGAGCCGGAGCGCGCGCTCGCGATCGCGGCGGCGGCCGGCTTCGCGCTGCCCGCCGGCGACGACGGACGGCTCCGCGTGCGCCGCGAGGGCGTGCTGCCCGCCGCTCTCGAGGGGATCGGCCCCTACGCGGTCGTGCACCCCGGGGCAGCCGTCCCCGCCCGCGCCTGGCCCGCGGCGAACGCGGCCCGCGCCGTCGAGCTGCTGGCGGACGCGGGCCTCGCCGTCGTCGTCACCGGCGGCCCGGGCGAGCGCTCCCTCACGGCCGAGGTCGCGGGCTCCCGCGGCATCGACCTCGGCGGGGCGACGGACTTCCCCGGCGCCGCCGAGGTGCTGGCCGGCGCCGACGTCGTGATCTGCGGCAACACCGGCCCCGCGCACCTCGCCGCCGCGGTCGGCACCCCCGTGGTCAGCCTCTTCGCGCCGGTCGTCCCGGCCGTGCGCTGGGCGCCCTACGGCGTCCCGGTCGCGCTGCTCGGCGACCAGGAGGCGCCCTGCGCCGGCTCGCGCGCCCGCGTGTGCCCCGTCCCCGGCCATCCGTGCCTCGCGGGGGTGAGCGCCGAGGAGGCGGTCGCCGCCGCCCTCCGACTCCGACCCACGACTTCCCCGAGAGAGGCCATCGCATGAGGATCCTGCTCTGGCACGTGCACGGCGGCTGGGCGGACGCCTTCGTCCGCGGCGCCCACACCTACCTGCTCCCCACGACTCCGGCCCGCGACGGCTGGGGCCTGGGCACCGGCGGCCGCGATTGGCCGAGCGCCGTCGAGATCGCGCCCGAGGAGCTGCACGACGCCGACGTCGACGCGGTCCTCCTCCAGAGGCCCGAGGAGCTCGCCGAGGCCGAGCGCCTGCTCGGGCGACGCCTCGGCCGCGACGTGCCCGCCGTCTACGTGGAGCACAACACCCCCCGCGGGGACGTGCCGGACAACCGCCACCCGCTCGCCGACCGCGACGACCTGCTGATCGTCCACGTCACCCACTTCAACGCCCTGATGTGGGACACCGGATCGACGCGGACGACGGTGATCGAGCACGGGATCCACGACCCGGGCCCTCTCTACACCGGCGAGCTGCCGCACTTCGGCGTGGTCGTCAACGAGCCCATCCGCCGGGGCCGGGTCGCGGGGACCGACCTGCTCCCCCGCTTCGGCGCCGTCGCTCCGCTGGACGTCTTCGGGATGAAGACCGACCGGCTCGCCGAGCTGCCGGGCCTGGAGGACGTGACGGTCCTCGGCGACGTCCGCACGCAGGCGATGCACGGGGCCCTGGCCCGCCGCCGGGTCTACCTGCACCCGTTCCGATGGACCTCCCTCGGCCTCGCACTGCTGGAGGCGATGCACCTCGGGATGCCCGTCGTCGCGCTCGAGGTGACGGAGGCGGGGCGCGCCGTCCCGCCCGAGGCCGGAGCGATCTCGAACGACCTCGACGCCCTCGTCGCCTCGGCCCGGGCGCTCGTCGAGGACCCGGACCGGGCCGCCCGCGCCGGCGCCGTCGCCCGCGAGGCCGCGCTCGCGCGCTACGGCCTCGCCCGGTTCCACCGCGACTGGGACGAGGTCCTCGCCGACCTCCCCGGACGCCGGTCGCCGGAGCCCGCTCTGGAAGGGAGCACCCGATGAAGCAGCACCTCTCCGCCGCGCCCGCGCTGACGATCGCCATGGTCTCGGAGCACGCGAGCCCGCTGGCGACCCTCGGCGGCGTCGACGCCGGCGGTCAGAACGTCCACGTGGCGGCGCTCGCCGACGCGCTCGCCCGCCGCGGCCACCGCGTCGTCGTCTACACCCGCCGCGACGACCCCTCCCTCCCCCGGCGCGTGCCCTTCACCTCGGGAGTCGAGGTCGTGCACATCGACGCCGGACCGCCGCGCCGGGTGTCCAAGGACGAGCTGCTGCCCTTCATGGGCGACTTCGCCGTCGACCTCACCGAGGAGTGGCTGCAGGAGCGGCCGGACCTCGTGCACAGCCACTTCTGGATGTCCGGGGTCGCCGCGCTCGACGCCTCCGAGCGGGTGGAGCGCGCCACCGGGCGGCGCGTGCCCGTCCTCCACACCTTCCACGCGCTGGGCGTGGTCAAGCGCCGCCAGCAGGGTGCGCTCGACACCAGCCCCGAGGAGCGCGCCTGGCTCGAGCCCGGAGTGGGCCAGAAGGCCGACGGCGTCGTCGCCACCTGCTCGGACGAGGCCTTCGAGCTCAAGGGGCTCGGCGTGCCGACCTCGCGCATCTCGGTGGTGCCCTGCGGAGTCGACATCGACCGGTTCTCGGTCGAGGGCCCGGTCGCGCCCCGCGGCGAGCGCTCGCGGCTGATGACCATCGGACGCCTGGTGCCGCGCAAGGGAATGGGCATCGCGATCGAGGCGCTCGCGCACCTGGTCGCGGCCGGCCACGACGCCGAGCTCGTCGTGGTCGGGGGCTCCGGCTCCGGCGACGCGCTGACGGCGGACCCCGAGTACCAGCGGCTGCACGGCGTCGCCGAGAGCCTCGGCGTCGCGGACCGTGTCGACTTCGTCGGCCAGCTCTCGCAGACCGAGATGCCCGCGATGCTCCGCTCGGCCGACGTCGTGGTCTGCGCGCCCTGGTACGAGCCGTTCGGCATCACTCCGCTCGAGGCGATGGCCTGCGGCGTGCCGGTCGTCGCCTCCTCCGTGGGCGGCCTGATCGACACCGTGGTCGAGGACGTCACCGGGGTCCACGTGCCTCCGCGCGACCCGGTCGCCCTGGCCGCCGCCCTCGGCTCGCTGCTGGAGGACCCCGACCGCGCCCGCGCCTACGGGGCCGCCGGACGCGAGCGCGTCGAGTCCCGCTACTCCTGGGACCGCGTCGCCGCCGACACCGAGCGCGCCTACGTCACGACCCTCGCCGGCCTCGGCGACGAGTCGCTCCTCACCGGCGCCACGAGCGCACCCTCATCCCCCACCACCCGGAAGGCGGCTCCGCGACGATGACCATCGACACCGCGACCATCGACACCGTTCTGGACACCCCGGCCGACGCCGCCCGGCGCCTCGTCGACGACCACCTGGCGCGCGCGCTCGACGCGGTCGCGCAGCTGGAGCGCCACTCCGACAGGATCGCCGCCTGGGGCGTCGAGCTCGCCGACCGCCTGCACTCCGGCGCGCGCCTGCTCGCCGCGGGCAACGGCGGCTCCGCGGCCGAGGCGCAGCACCTCACCGCCGAGCTCGTCGGCCGCTTCGACGGCGACCGCGTCCCCTTCTCCGCCATCTCGCTGCACGCCGAGACGTCGAGCCTGACCGCGATCGGCAACGACTACGGCTTCGACCACGTGTTCTCGCGCCAGGTCACCGCGCACGCCCGGGCGGGGGACGTCGTGGTGCTGCTCTCCACCAGCGGACGCAGCGCGAACCTCCTCCACGCCGCGGAGGCCGCCCGTGCGGCGGGCGCCCGGTCGTGGGCGCTGACCGGCGAGGGGCCGAACCCGCTCACCGAGCTCTGCGACGAGGCGATCGCCCTCGAGGGCCACGGCTCCAATGTGCAGGAGGCGCAGCTGGTGCTCGTGCACGCGCTCTGCCGGGCCTTCGAGCACCGGATCCGCGCACGGACGGCGGCCGCCGCGTGAGCCGCCTGCGCCTCGTCGTCGTCGGCGACGTGATGCTCGACGTCGACCTCTCCGGACCCGCCGAGCGGCTGAGCCCGGACGCCCCCGTCCCCGTGGTCGACGTGTCGGCCCGCAGCGCCCGCGCCGGCGGTGCCGGGCTCGTCGCCCGGATGCTCGCCCGCGACGGGCACGAGGTGACGCTGGTGACCGCGCTCGCCGAGGACTCGGATCCGGACGTGGCGGAGCTGCGCGCCGAGATGTCCGGCGTCCGCCTGGTCGCCGGGCCCTCGGGAGCGCCGACGCCGGTGAAGACCCGCGTCGCCGCCTCCGGCCAGGCCGTCGTACGGATCGACCGCGGCTGCGAGACGCCGCCCGTCCCCGGCGTCACCGACGCCATGCTCGCCGCGCTCGCCGACGCCGACGCCGTGATCGTCGCCGACTACGGCCGCCGCCTGACCGAGGAGCCGTCGCTCCGCACGGCGCTCGACGCGCTCACCGTGCCGCTGGTGTGGGATCCGCACCCGCGAGGCTCGCAGCCGGTCGCCGCCACCTCCCTCGCCACCCCGAACCTGGCCGAGGCCACCGCCTTCTCGGGAGCCGTCGGCCGCGGAGTGACGCGCGCCGAGTCCGCCGCGACCACCCTCCTCGAGCGCTGGGGCTGCGGTGCGGTCACCGTGACGATGGGATCCTCCGGCGCACTGCTGCGCTCCCGCGGCGCCGGCGTCCCGGTCGTCGCACCGGCCGTCGCCGTGCCGCCCACCGACCCGTGCGGCGCGGGCGACCGGTTCGCCGCCTCCGCCGCGGTCGCCCTCGCCGAGGGCGCGAGCACCTCGGAGGCGGTGCAGGCGGCGGTCGCCGCGGCCGGCGCCTACCTCCTCGCGGGAGGGGTCGCCTCACTGTCCGCTCCCGCCGACCCCGCTCCCCTCCACGGCGGCGGTGTCGACGCCCTGCGCGTCGCCGAGTCCGTCCGCGCGGCAGGAGGCACCGTGGTCGCGACCGGCGGCTGCTTCGACCTGCTCCACGCCGGCCACGCCCGCACCCTCTCGGCCGCGCGCGCGCTCGGCGACTGCCTGATCGTCTGCCTCAACTCGGATGACTCCGTCCGGCGCCTCAAGGGCGCGGCGCGGCCGATCATCCCCGAGGACGACCGCGTCGACCTGCTGCTCGCGCTCGAGTGCGTCGACGCCGTGCTGGTCTTCGGCGAGGACACGCCGGACGAGGCGCTGCGCCGCATCCGCCCCGACGTCTGGGTGAAGGGCGGCGACTACTCCGCCGAGTCCCTCCCCGAGACGGCGACGGTGGCGGAGTGGGGCGGCCGGGTCCTGACCGTGCCGTACCACCCGGGCCGCTCGACCACTCATCTCGCCGCCGCGCTCGCGCGTGTCGGCTGACCCGCGGCCCACGAGGCCCGCAGACCACCCCCGGAAGGAAACCATGAGCACCACTCCCACCCCCATCGGCCGCGTCCTGATTACCGGAGGAGCCTCCGGGCTCGGTGCGGCCGTCGCCGCCGCGGTCACCGCCGCCGGCGGCACCCCGATCGTGCTCGACCGCGACGTCTCGTCGGTGAAGGAGGGCGTCGCCGCCTACCAGGTCGACGTCGCGAAGACCCGCGAGGCCGAGAAGGCGGTCGTCGAGATCGCCCGCGAGCACGGCGGGCTCGACGCCGTCGTGACCGCGGCCGGCATCGACCGCTGCGGCCGCCTCGTCGACGTGGAGCCGGAGGAGTGGGAGCGCGTCATCTCCGTCAACCTCCTCGGCACCGCGGCCGTCGTCCGGGCGGCCCTGCCCTTCCTCACCGAGACGCACGGCCGCGTCGTCACCGTCGCCTCCTCGCTCGCGATCAAGGCCGTCTCGGACGCGACCGCGTACTGCGCCTCGAAGTTCGGCGTGCTCGGCTTCACCCGCGCGCTCGCGGCCGAGACCAAGGGCGAGATCGGCGTGACCACGCTGATCCCGTCGGGCATGAAGACGCGCTTCTTCGACGACCGCGACGAGCAGTACAAGCCGGGTCCGGACGCGCTGCTGAACGACCCGGAGAACGTGGCGAACGCCGTCATGTTCGTCCTCGGCCAGCCGCGCGGCTGCGAGGTCCGCGAGCTCGTCATCACGCACGAGGAGGAGCCGTCCTGGCCGTGATCCGCTGATCCGGGCGCGCCCCGGATCCCCCGCCGCGAGACGCCACCTCGGTCCGCACGCCCCGGCGCGTCGCGTACCGAGGTGGCGTCTCGCGGTTCAGCGGGTGGAGGCGAGCACCCCGCGGACGTCCTCGAGCACCGCCTCGACGCGCACGTCGCCGACGAACGTGACGTCGTGCTCGCAGCGCGGAGCGGTCCAGCCGACCTGCGTGGCGTCGCGCCCGCAGACCGGGCAGTGCGTGGTCCAGCTCAGCTGCACCCGGTGGCGCTGCCGCCCGAGGGCCGCGGCGTTGATCGCGTTGCCCACCCAGAAGACCCCGACCGTCGGAGCGCCGACCGCGGCGGCGAGATGGCGGGGTCCGGAGTCGTTGCCGAGCACGAGGTCGGCGAGCGAGAGCAGCGGAGCGAGGTCCGGAAGGTCCACGACGCCCGCCCAGGAGACCGCTCCCGGCGCTCCGGCGACGATCTCGTCGGCGGCGGGCACGTCCGAGGCGTCGCCCACCACCAGCACGCGCGCGCCGTCCGCCAGCAGCTCCGTCGCCACGGCGGCGAAGGAGGCGGCGGGCCAGCGGCGGCGGGGATCGGTCGCGCCGGGGTGGATCAGCACCAGCGGTCCGCCCGCGGGCAGCGCCGCGGCGAGGCGGTCCCGCCGCTCCGGATCCACGGCGAGCGCCGGCTCGAGGCGTGTCGCGGGCGCTCCTGCCAGCCCGACGATCTCGAGCGCCCGCAGCATCTCGTGCTGGTAGTAGACGTAGGGGATCGTGCGCTCGAGCTCCGCGGCGTCGTCGGTGCGCGACCCGACCGTGTGGCGCGCGCCGAGGCGCTGAAGGAACGGGTTGGAGTAGCGCCCGCCGCCGTGCAGCTGCACGGCCAGGTCGAAGCGGCGCGAGCGCATCCGCTCGGTGAAGTCCTCGACGACCCGGGGGTCCTCCCCCTCTCCGTCGCGGACGCCCTGCGCCACCGGCAGGATCTCGACGTCGGCGATCGGCGACTCGACGCCCGTCAGCAGGACCCGGTGCGCCGGCGTCCCGAGCAGGGTGATATCGGCTCCCGGGTAGGCGGCCGCGAGGGCGTCGACGGCGGGCAGCGCGAACAGCAGGTCGCCGAGTCCGCCGCCGCGCAGGACGGCGATCCTCTCGACTCCGGCGAAGGGCTCTCGGAGGGGGGCGATGGCGACCACGACGGGTTCCTCTCAGGTGCGGAGGGCGCGCGGGCGCCGCTCCGGGGACGGTGCACTCCTCCACTTCCCCGCCGGGGCCGATCCGAAACCGGATCGGGGGCGAGCCCGTCGCCGATCCGGGGGCGGATTCCGGAGGCGGCGTGTCTAGGCGCGCACCACCCGGGTACCGGACGGATGCGTCCGCCACTCCGCGGGCGCCCCCGACCGAGAGGTGACCGTGACCATCGACATCACGACCCCCGCCACGACCGCCGCCGACGCCGTCCGCCGCGCGCGGACCGCGTTCCCCGCGTGGGCCGCCACCGCGCCCGCCGAGCGCGGCGCCCTGCTCCGTGCCGCCGCCCACCGCGTGGCCGAGCGCGAGCAGGAGCTCGCCGACCTCAACACGCAGGAGACGGGCAAGCCCGCCGGCGACGCCCTGGGCGGCGTCCGCGCCGGTGTCGACACGCTGCTCCAGTACGCCGAGCTCGGCCCGCTGCACCGCGGGAGGAGCCTGCGCGGAGGGGCGCTCAACGTCGATCTCGCCCTGCCGCACCCGCGCGGTGTCGTGCTCGCCCTCACTCCGTGGAACGACCCGGTCGCCGTCGCTGCGGGCCTCCTGGGCGCCGCGATCGTCTCCGGTGACGTCGTCGTGCACAAGCCGAGCGAGCGCAGTCCGGGCACGGGCGCCCTCTTCACGAGCATCCTCGCCGAGGCGCTGCCCGAGGGCGTGCTGACCCTGGTCGAGGGCGACGGGGCGGTCGGCGACGAGCTGGCGCGCACCGAGGGCGTCGACGTCCTCGCCCACGTCGGCTCGACCGCCACCGGCCGCGCGCTCGCCCGGGTCGCCGCCGTCACCGGCGCGCACGTGATCCTCGAGAACGGCGGCAACGACGCGCTCGTCGTCGACCGCGACGTCGACCCGGTCTGGGCCGCCGAGCAGGCCGCGCTGGGCGCCTTCGCCAACGCCGGCCAGATCTGCACCTCCGTCGAGCGGATCTACGTGCACCGCGACATCGCCGAGGCGTTCACGGCGGCGCTCGTCGCCGAGGCCGACCGCTGGAGCGCGGGCCCGCTCCCCCGCCTCGTCGACGCCCGCATGCGCGACGCCGTCCACGAGCACGTCACGGAGGCGCTCGGCAGCGGCGCGCGCGCCCTCACCGGCGGCACTCCCGGGGACGGCACCTTCTACCCCGCGACCGTCCTGGCCGACTGCACCGAGTCGATGCTGGTGATGACGGAGGAGACCTTCGGGCCCGTCGCGCCGATCCGCGTCGTCGACTCCTTCGACGAGGGCCTGGACCTGGCCGCCGCGAGCCCCTACGGCCTGGCCGCCTCGATCCTCACCGCCGACATGGAGCACGCTCACCGCGCCGCGGCGACGCTGCCGGTCGGCACAGTCAAGGTCAACGGCGTCTTCGGAGGAGCGCCGGGCGGCAGCGCCCAGCCCCGCGGAGCATCCGGCTCCGGCTTCGGCTACGGCCCGGAGCTGCTCGACGAGATGACCACCACCACGGTCGTGCACTTCGGCCTGCCCGTCCTGCCGGGAGGCGCGCGATGAGCCTCGAGGGCTCGGCGCTCCAGCGGGCGAGCGCCCTCCTGGCGCACGTCCACGAGCGCCCACCGGTCGTCGCCGTGATCGGGGACCTCATCCTCGACTCCTGGTGGCTCGGCGAGGCGGAGCGCGTCACGCGGGAGGCGCCCGCGCCGGTCCTGCGGCTCGAGGACGTCGTCGATGTCGCGGGCGGGGCCGCCAACACCGCCGCCAACCTGCGCGCGCTGGGCGCCGTCGTCCGCACGGTCGGCGTGGCCGGACGCGACTCCGAGGGCGACCGGCTCGTGCGCGCGCTCGAGCGGGCCGGCCTGGACACCTCCCGGGTCGTCCGCACCGGCGCCGCGACGACGATCAAGACCCGCGTGGTCGGCGGCGACAGCGTGATGCTGCGCGTCGACTCCGGCCCGCACCGCCCGGCCGACGACGAGCTGGCCCTGCTCGCCGGTGCCGCCGCCGAGGCCGCCTCGGGCGCCGACGCCGTCCTGGTCTGCGACTACGGCTCGGGGATCCTCCGCGAGGCCGTCGAGCGCCTGCTCGCCGTCGGGCGCCCCGGCCTCCTCGTGATCGACGCGCACGAGCTCGCCGACTGGGCCTTCGCCCGGCCGGACCTCGTCACCCCGAACGCCAAGGAGGCGGAGCGGCTGCTCGGCGGCTCCCTCGGCCGCGGGACGGAGCGGGCCGCCGCCGTGCGCGACGCGGCGGACGACCTGCGCGCCCGCTCGGGCGCCCGGCACGTCGTGGTCACCCTCGACCGGGACGGCTCCACCGCCCTCGACGCCGACGGCACGGTCAGCCGCACCTTCGCTCAGCCCGCGGAGGAGAAGCAGGCGTCCGGCGCCGGCGACACCTTCGCCGCGACCGCCACCCTCGCCCTCGCCGCCGGCCGCTCCCTGGCCACCGCCGTCGATCTGGCGCAGGCCGCCGCCGACGTGGTCGTGCAGCGCCCCGGCACCTCCGTCTGCTCGGGCGACGACCTGCTCGCCTCCCTCGCCGCTCCCGGCGCCGTCGTGCTCGGCGAGGACGCCCTCGTCGAGGTCCTCGCGGAGCAGTCGCGCCGCGGTCGCCGCGTGGTGTTCACCAACGGCTGCTTCGACGTCCTGCACCGCGGCCACACCGCCTACCTCCGCCAGGCCCGCGAGCTCGGCGACGTGCTCGTGGTCGCGGTGAACGACGACGACTCCGTCCGGCGGCTGAAGGGCGAGGGACGGCCGATCAACCCGGAGGGCGACCGCGCGGGTGTGATCGCCGAGCTGGGCTGCGTCGACTACGTGACTCTCTTCGGCGGAGACACCCCCATCCCGCTGCTCGAGCGCGTGCAGCCCGACGTCTACGTGAAGGGCGGGGACTACAACCCCGACATGCTCGCGGAGGCGGCCGTCGTCCGCTCCTACGGGGGCGTCGTCACCACGGTCGGCTACGTCTCGGAGCACTCCACGACCGAGATGGTCCAGCGCATCCGATCGGCCGCGCCGTGACCAGCCGCCGGTGGTCCGGGCGCTGGGGGGTCCCCGAGGCTCCCCGGCAGCCGCTGATCGACGTGCTGGTGCCGACGGTCGGCCGCCGTGCCGAGCTCGCCGCCACGCTCGCCGGACTCGCCGCCCAGGACGACCCGCCCTTCCGCGTGATCGTCAGCGACCAGTCCGACGACGCGGTCGCCGAGAGCGACCCGACGATCCTCGCGATGCTGCGCGTGCTGGAGGCGCAGGGCCGGGCTCCGGTGGTGCGTCGGCACCTGCCCCGGCGCGGGCTCGCGGAGCAGAGGCACTACCTCCTCTCCCTCGCCACCGCCCCGGCCGTCCTCTTCCTCGACGACGACGTGTGGCTCGAGCCGGGCACGCTCTCGCGGCTGCACGAGGCCCTCGAGCGCCTCGACTGCGGCTTCGTCGGCTCCGCGGTGCAGGGCCTGTCCTACCTCGAGGACGTGCGCCCGCACGAGACCGAGTCGTTCGAGACCTGGGAGGAGCGCGTGGAGCCCGAGCGGGTGCGGCGCGGAACCCCGGAGTTCGAGCGCTGGCCGCTGCACAACGCGGCCAATCTCACGCACGTCGCCGCCCGCCTCGACGTCCCGGAGGGCGCCTGGCGCGCGTACCGGGTCGCCTGGCTGGGCGCGTGCGTCCTCTACCGCCGCGACGCCCTCCTGGCCGTCGGCGGCTTCGACTTCTGGGAGCAGCTGCCCCCGGAGCACAGCGGTGAGGACGTCGCCGCGCAGTGGCGCGTCATGGAGCGCTTCGGCGGCGCGGGCCTGGTGCCCAGCGGCGCCGTGCACCTCGAGACGCCCACGACGGTCACCGACCGGCGCGTCGACGCCTTCGACCGGCTCTTCGCCGAAGAGCACTCGTAACACTCAGCAAGGCGACGAAAGGACAGCACGATGGACGCACCCAACCCGATCCAGATCCAGAAGTACCTCTCGGGCATCGACTACCCCGCCTCGAAGGACACGATCGTCGAGACCGCGGAGAAGGAGGGCGCGGACGGCGACGTCCTCGAGGCCCTCCGTGCGATCCCGGACGGCGACTACGAGAAGCCCACCGACGTGAGCTCGGCCGTCTCGAAGGTCTGACCCCCTCCGCGGGACGCCGCTCCGGTGCACGGCACGCCGTGCCTGCCGTACCGGAGCGGCGTCCCGCGAGCGGCGATCGGCCGGCGCGGAGAGCCGGGGTCAGGCGGAGGCGTGCTCGCGCTCGCGCAGGACGCCGGACTTGAGCGCCTGGAACGACAGCACCTTGTAGCCCTCGGACTCGAAGAAGATCGTCGCCCGGTCGGCCTCCACGCTCATCACGGTGCCGGCGCCCCACTCGCGGTGCTCCACCGACTCGTCGACGCTCAGAGGGGCGTCCACGGGCGCCTCGACGGTCTCGCCGCTCGACTCGTGCCGCTCGCAGCCGTCGCAGTTGCCGCACCACTCGGCCGACTCCACGCCGAAGTAGTCCAGCAGGACTCGGCGGCGGCACTGGCTGGTCTCCGCGTAGGCGCGCATCATCGACAGGCGCGACTCCGCGATCCGCTCGCGAGAGGCCAGAGCCTCCTTCACCGCGTGCACGGCCTCGTCGCCCGAGGCCTCGCGCGTCGCGCGCAGTCCGGAGCCGGTCTCCACCAGCCCCGCGTCCGCGAGATCGTTGACGATCCGGGCGATCGTGCGGGCCGGCTTCCCCAGCTCCTTCGCGAGAGCCGCGGTGTCGAGCCCCGGCTGCTCCGAGACGGCCGCCCAGATCACGCGCAGCGCGGCCTTGTCGACCGAGCGCTTGGCGAAGAAGCGGCGGAGACCCAGATCCTCGGCGCGGTAGTGCAGCGCGCCCGTGGCCGGCTCGCCGTCGCGGCCCGCGCGGCCGATCTCCTGGTAGTAGGCGTCGAGCGACTCGGTGGTCGTCGCGTGCAGCACGAAGCGGACGTCGGCCCGGTCGATGCCCATCCCGAAGGCCGAGGTCGCGACGACGACGTCGAGCTCGCCGGCGCGCCACTGCTCGTGCACGACCTTGCGCTCGGACACCTTGAGTCCGGCGTGGTACGCCGCGACCCGGCGCCCCTCCGCCGCGATGTCGGCCGCGTAGGCCTCCGTCTCCTTGCGGGTGGCGACGTAGACCAGGCCCGGAGCCGTCCAGCTGCGCGCCTCCTCGACCACGGCGGCGCGCTTCTCGTTCTCGCTCTCGTGGCGGTGCACCACCAGCCGGATCTCCGGACGGTCGACGCCGTGCACCTGGATCTCGGGGTCGGTCATCCGGAGGCGCTCGATGATCTCGTCGCGCACCGGCCCGGAGGCGGTGGCGGTCATCGCGAGCACCGGCGGGTCTCCGAGCTCGCCGCGCACATCGGCCAGGCGGAGGTAGTCGGGGCGGAAGTCGTGGCCCCAGGAGGAGACGCAGTGCGCCTCGTCGACGACCAGGAGCGACACTCCCGCGGCCGCCAGACGCGCCACGTTCTCGGGCTTGGCGAGCTGCTCGGGCGCCAGGAGCACGTAGAGCGGGCCGCCCTCGTCGATCCGGTCCCAGGCGCGGGCGACGGCCGCGGCGCCCTGGGAGGAGTTGATTGCGACGGCGGGCGGGGCCGCCGGAGCCGCCTCGATCGCGGCGAGCTGGTCGGCCTGCAGGGCGACGAGCGGGGAGACGACCAGGACGACGCCGCCGCGCTCGGCTCCGGCGATCTGGTAGACCGCGGACTTGCCGCCGCCCGTCGCCAGCACCAGCAGCGTGTCGCGCCCGGAGGCGGCCGACTCGATCGCCTCGCGCTGACCGGGGAGCAGCGACGACCAGCCGAAGTCCTCCCGGGCGATGCGGCTGACGGAGTCGGTGCGGGAGGAGTTCATAGCTCGACGCTACGACCAGACGGCCCCGGAGGCAGTCCGCTTGACAGCGCCGGGGAGCACGGTGAAGGCGCGTCGCCCGGCCTCACGGCCCGCCTCTGCCCCCTCGCCCCCGCGCTGTCAACGTCCTGCGGAGGGGCCCGTCGCGTGCTGGGCTGGAGCCCCGACGAGAGGAGCCGACATGGCCGACCAGAACGTGAACGAGGACCTTCCCGGATCCGGCGGCGACGCCGCCCCGAACACCGGCGGCGCGCAGACGGTGCTGCCCGGCGAGGACGCGGCCGACGCCTCCGCCGCGGGGGCCGCTCCCGGGGGCACCGCGATCGACCGCGGTGTCACGGACGCCGTGACCGACGGCGACAGCGGAGGGGACACCGTCTCCGGCGACGCCGACCTGCCGGACGAGACCGAGGGCGCGGTCGGCAGCGACCCGGCGAGCGCCGACTGACGTCCCGCTCGGACGCGTCCGGCCCGCCGGATCCGAGGATCCTTGCGGGCCGGAGGCGCTCGTCCCTCCGCGCAGGAGGGCCCGGGCTCAGCGCCGGACGACCACCGGGTTGAACAGCGTGCCGATGCCCTCGACGTCCACCGCGACGGTGTCCCCGTTCGCGATCGGCCCGACGCCGGCGGGCGTCCCGGTGAGGATCACGTCCCCGGGGAGCAGCGTGAAGATGCGCGAGACGTAGGCCACGAGCTCGGGCACCCCGTGGATCATGTCGCCGGTGCTGCCCGACTGCTGCACGCGCCCGTTGACGCGCGTCTCGATCGCGCTCTCGTTCCAGACGAACTCGGTCTCGATGACCGGGCCGAGCGGGCAGAAGGTGTCGTAGCCCTTCGCCCGCGCCCACTGGCCGTCGGAGCGCTGGAGGTCGCGCGCGGTGACGTCGTTGGCGATCGTGTACCCGAAGACCACGTCCTCGTAGTCCTCCGCGCGGACGTTGCGGGCCACGGCGCCGATCACGATCGCCAGCTCGCCCTCGAACTCCACCTGCTGGCTGTCCTCGGGGAGGACGATCGCCTCGTCCGGGCCGATGACCGACGTGTTCGGCTTGAGGAACACCAGCGGCTCCGCCGGGGCGTCGCCGCCCATCTCGGCCGCGTGGTCGGCGTAGTTCTTCCCGATGCCGACGATCTTGGAGCGCGGGATCACCGGCGCGAGGAGCTTCGCCTCCGCGATCGGGATGCGCTCCCCCGTGGTGTCGAACCCGGCGAACATCGGGTCGCCGGCGAGCACGACCAGGTCGTCCTCGTCCACGATCCCGAAGTGGATCGCTCCCCCGTTGTCCCCGTCGCGCTGCGTGGCGAATCGTGCGATCTTCATGCGTCCAGCCTCGTCATCCATCCGTGCGTGTCCTCGCGGCGTCCGTACTGGATGCCGGTCAGCTCCTCGCGGAGCGACATCGTGAGCTCCCCGGCGGGCGCGCCCTCGCGGCCGACGGAGAAGCCCTCGCCCTTGAGCTCGGCGATCGGGGTGATCACGGCGGCGGTCCCGCAGGCGAACACCTCGACCACGTCGCCGGAGGCCACTCCGTCGCGCCACTCGTCGATGCTCACGCGGCGCCGCTCGACGCGGTGGCCGCGGTCCTCGGCGAGCTGCAGGACGCTGTCGCGCGTGATGCCCTCGAGGATCGAGTCCGATTCCGGGGTGACCAGCGTGCCGTCCTTCTTCACCAGCACCACGTTCATGCCGCCGAGCTCCTCGATCCACTGCGACTCCTGCGAGTCGAGGAAGAGGACCTGCGCGCAGCCGTGGCTGTAGGCCTCCTGCTGCGGGAGGAGGGAGGAGGCGTAGTTGCCACCCGTCTTCGCCGCTCCCGTGCCGCCCTTGCCCGCCCGGGCGTAGGAGGTGGAGAGCCAGATCGACACGGGGGCGACGCCGCCCGAGAAGTAGGCGCCGGCGGGGCTGGCGATCACGTAGTAGCCGACGTCCTCGGCCGCGCGCACGCCGAGGAACGCCTCCTGCGCGAACATGAACGGGCGCAGGTAGAGGCTGGTCTCCGGCTCCGAGGGGACCCAGTCGCCGTCGACCGCGATCAGCTGCCGCAGCGACTCGACGAAGAGGTCCGTCGGGAGCTCCGGCAGCGCGAGGCGGCGGGCCGAGCGCTGCAGGCGGCGCGCGTTCGCCTCCGGGCGGAAGGTCCAGACGGAGCCGTCCTCGTGGCGGTAGGCCTTCATCCCCTCGAAGATCTCCTGCGCGTAGTGCAGGACTGCGGCGGCGGGGTCGAGCGCGAGCGGGCCGTAGGGCTCGACGCGGGCGCTGTGCCAGCCGTCCGTGCGGGTCCAGCGGAGGCCGACCATGTGGTCGGTGAAGTGCATGCCGAAGCCGGGGTTCGCGAGGATCCGGGCGCGCTCCTCGGCGGAGCGGGGCGCGGGGGCGGCGGTCACCTCGAAGGCGAGGTCGGCGGGGGCGGAGTCGGTGCTCATCGTGGTGGTGTCCTTCTGCGGGGGATCAGCGGAGGCGGGCGACGACGGAGTCGCCGATCGCGGCCGTGGAGCGCGGGGTGCCGTCGCGCGACTCGATGTCGGCGGTCACGGCCGCGGTGACGCGGGCGGCCTCGTCGCTCCGGCCGAGGTGGTCCAGCAGCATCGCGGCCGAGAGGATCGCGGCGGTCGGGTCGGCGAGCTGCCGTCCGGCGATGTCGGGCGCGGATCCGTGGACCGGCTCGAACATGCTGGGGAACGCGCCGTCGGGGTTGATGTTGCCCGAGGCCGCGAGTCCGATGCCGCCGCTGATCGCGCCGGCCAGATCGGTCAGGATGTCGCCGAAGAGGTTGTCGGTGACGATGACGTCGAACCTAGCAGGGTCGGTCACGAGGAAGATCGTGGCGGCGTCCACGTGGAGGTAGTCGACGGCCACGTCCTCGAAGGCGGCCCCCACCTCGTCGACGATCCGCTTCCAGAGCGAGCCGGAGAAGACGAGGACGTTCGTCTTGTGGACGAGCGTCAGCCGGGAGCGGCGCGTGCGGGCGAGCTCGAACGCGTGGCGGACGACGCGCTCGACGCCGTAGGCGGTGTTGACCGACACCTCGTTGGCGACCTCGTGCGGGGTGCCCTGCCGGATCGAGCCGCCGGTGCCGACGTAGGGCCCCTCCGTGCCCTCGCGGACGACCACGAAGTCGACCTCGCCGGGAGCCGCGAGCGGCGAGGCGACGCCCGCGTAGAGACGGGTGGGCCGCAGGTTGACGTAGTGGTCGAGCTCGAAGCGCAGCCGCAGGAGCAGCCCGCGCTCGATGTTCGCGTCCCGGAGGCGCGGGTCCCCCGGTGCTCCGCCGACGGCGCCCAGGAGGATCGCGTCGTGCCCCGCGATCGCCGCGAGGTCCTCGTCGGTGAGGACGTCGCCGGTCTCGAGGTAGCGGGCGGCGCCGAGCGAGAAGGTGGTCGTCTCGAGCACCAGGTCGGAGTCGGCGGTGACGGCGTCGAGGACCTTGACGGCCTCGGCGGTCACCTCGGGCCCGATCCCGTCTCCGGGGATGACGGCGAGCTTCACGGTGCGGGGCATGGCGGTCCTCAGGCGTACGGGGTCGGAGTCCCCCCAGCGTACTCGCGGCCCGCCCGCGCCGCGGTCCGGGGCACGCGCCCCGTCGGGCTGGCGAGGGCCGCCCGGGAGGCGCTGCGCGTCCCGGGCGGCCTCCCTCGGGAGGAGAGGAGGAGCGTCAGCTCCGGCGGAGGCGCCAGGCGCCGACCGCGGCGGCGGCCAGCACGAGGACGACACCGAGCCAGGCCGACCAGCCGACGCCCGAGTCGAACGCCGCGCTCGCCGACGCGACGAGGCTCGCGGCGGAGTCGGCGGGCAGCTCGCCGGCGACCGAGACGGCGCCGCCGAGGGTCTCCCCGGCCCGCTGCGCCTGCGCGGCGTCGAGGCCCTCGGGCAGCACGACTCCCCCGCGGTACACGGCGGTGAGGACCGTGCCGAGCGTCGCGGTGCCGAGGACGGCACCGAGCTCGTAGGCGGTCTCGGAGACGGCGGAGGCCGCACCGGCCTTGTCGGCGGGCGCGTTGGCCAGGATCAGCTCGTTCGACACCGTCTCGGCCGCACCGATGCCCAGGCCGAGGAACGCGAAGGCGACGGCGACGGTGAGCGCGGACGCTCCTCCGGGCGCCCCGCTGCCGAGGGCCAGCAGGATGTACCCGACGGCCGAGACCAGCAGTCCGGCCGGGACGACGAGGCGCGGAGCGACGCGGCGCGCGATCGGCACCACGCCGAGCCCGGCCAGGATCATCACGGCGAGGCCCGGCACGAGCACGAGACCCGCCTCCAGGGGCGAGAGCCCGACCACGAGCTGCAGGTGCTGCGAGAGGAAGAAGAGCCCGCCGACCAGCGCGGTGACGCTGAGGAGGTTGACCACGATCGCCGCACTGAACGAGCCGCGGCGGAAGAGCGAGAGATCGAGCATCGGCGAGGCCCGGCTCTGCTGGCGGCGGACGAACAGAACTCCCGAGACGACGCCCACGACGAGCGCCGCGACGCCGACCGCGTCGATCCCGTGCTCGGCGAAGGACTTCACCGCGTAGACGACCGGCGCCATGGTCGCCAGCGACAGCAGGATGCTGACCACGTCGACCGGGCCGGGCTGCGGGTCGCGCGACTCCGGCACCAGGATCGGCACCAGGACGACCAGCGGGAGCAGCACGGGCACCGCGAGCAGGAACACCGACCCCCAGGGGAAGTGCTCGAGCAGCACGCCGCCGACCAGCGGGCCGATGCCCGAGCCCACGGCGAAGCCGGTCGCCCAGATCGCGATCGCGAGGCGGCGCTGGTCGCGGTCGGGGAAGACGCTGCGCAGGAGCGAGAGCGTCGAGGGCATCAGCATCGCGCCGAAGAAGCCCAGTGCCGCGCGGGCGCCGATGAGCGCCGCGGCGGTGGGAGCGAACGCGGCCACGACCGAGACGGCGGCGAAGCCGACCGCGCCGACCAGCAGGAGGCGCCGCCGCCCGACGCGGTCGCCGAGGCTGCCCATCGCCACCAGCAGGCCCGCGAGCACCAGCGGGTAGGCGTCGACGATCCACAGCAGCTCGGTGCCGGAGGGCCCCAGATCCTCGGCGATCGAGGGGAGCGCGAAGTTCAGCACCGTGTTGTCGACCGAGACCAGCAGCACCGGGAGCATCAGCACCGCGAGCGCCACCCAGGCGCGTCGCCCGACCCGGTCGGCGGCGCCGGCGGTGTCGTGGGTGGAGACGGGAGCGGTGCGCGCGGACACGGGGACGACCTTTCAGAGGAGAACGGAGAGAGTATACCGTCCAGCCGGTACAGTCGACACTGATCCGCCGTAGGATGGTCGCCGTGCCTCCTGCCCCCGCCCGCGACCGCGTCCTCGACGCGTTCGAGCAGCTCCTCATCGAGCAGGGCGAGCGCGCCGCGACCCTCGACGCCGTCGCCCGCGAGGCCGGAGTCTCCAAGGGCGGGCTGCTCTACCACTTCCCCTCGAAGGACGCCCTCGTCGACGGGCTCCTGCAGCGCCTCGACGCGCGGCGGGAGGCGGACGTCGCGCAGAGCCTCGCCGCTCCCGAGGGCGTGGTCGCCTACCTGCTGCGCACCTCCTTCGCCGCCGACTCGGCCTTCGACCGCACGATCCTCGCCGTGTCGCGCATCGCGCAGGGGCACGACGAGCGCGCCAGCGGCGGCCTCGCGCGGATCCACGACAGCTGGAACGAGGTGGTCGCCGACGCCGTGGGCGACCCGCTCGTCGCCCGGGCGATCGTCCTGATGAGCGACGGGCTCTACTACAACTCCGCCCTGCTCCCCACGGGCTCGCAGTCGCGCGGCGAGGCCGAGGACGTCCTCGCGGTCGTCCAGCGCCTCCTCGGGAGCTGAGCCGCGCCGCCCCGGCGGACCCGCTACAGCTCGACGACCCCGTCGATCAGGGTCACCGTCGCACCGCCGATCCAGATCGCGCCGTCCGTGCTCTCGACGCGCACGCGCCCGGCGCGGCCCAGCGCCGCCCCCTGAGCGGCCGTGTAGCGCTCGGGCAGCACGCCGCTGCCGATCAGCCACTGGGCGATCCCCGCATTGAGGCTCCCCGTCACCGGGTCCTCGGACACACCGGCGTCGGGGATGAACGCCCGCACCTCGACCGCGCACTCGCCTCCCGCCGGATGCTCGCCCACGACGCCGACGGGGAGCCCGGCGAGGAGAGCCTGGTCCGGCCGCAGCGCGAGGACCTGCTCCGCCGACGCGAGCCGCACGGCCAGCCAGCCGGGACCGTTGTCGACCCACTCGTGGTCGAGGATCTCCGCGCGCGGGATCCGCAGAGCCGCGGCCACCCGCTCGAGCGTCGCCTCGTCGACCGGTCCGGTCCGCCGGCGGGGAGGGGCGGCGAAGGCGATGCCCTCCTCCGTCACCCGCAGTCGGACGAGACCCGCGGCGCACTCCTGCACGAGCTCCCCCGCCGCGCGGGCCGTCCCTCCGGCCGCGAGCCAGGCGTGCGCGCTCCCGAGGGTCGGGTGCCCGGCGAAGGGCAGCTCCCCGCCCGGCGTGAAGATCCGCAGCCGGTAGTCGGCCGCGGGGTCGCTCGGGCGGAGGAGGAAGGTCGTCTCGGAGAGGTTCGTCCAGCGCGCGAACTCCGCCATCGCGGCGTCGCCCACGCCGTCGCCGTCGACGACGACCGCCACCGGGTTGCCCCGGAACGGCGCGGCGCCGAAGACGTCGACCTGAGCGAACCGCCGGGTGCTCACTGCTCGGTGATGTCGATCTCCTGCATGAGGTCGGCGTCGATCGCGACGCGGACCTTCTCGAGCAGGCCGTCCGGGGCGGGGGAGTCGATGGTGATCACCGAGAGCGCCTTGCCGCCCGCCTCGGTGCGCGCGATCTGCATGCCCGCGATGTTGACCGCGGCGTCGCCGAACTCGCGGCCGTAGACCGCGACGATCCCGGGGCGGTCGACGTAGCTCATGACGACGAGGTGCTTCGCGAGGGGGACCTCGACGTCGTAGCCGTTGATCGCCACGATCTTCTCGACCTGCTTGGTGCCGGTCAGCGTGCCCGAGACCGAGATCTGCGAGCCGTCCGAGAGCGCGCCGCGCAGGGTGATCACGTTGCGGTACTCGTCCGAGACCGGCTCCGTGATCAGGCGCACCTCGATGCCGCGCTGCTCCGCGAGCACCGGCGCGTTGACGTAGGACACCGTCTCCGAGACCACGTTGGTGAACACGCCCTTGAGAGCCGCCAGCTTGAGGACCTTCACGTCGTAGCCGGCCAGCTCGCCGCGCACCTCGACGTCGATGGAGGTGACCGGCGAGTCCGCGAGGCCCGAGAAGACCTGGCCGAGCTTCTCGACCAGCGGGATGCCGGGGCGCACGTACTCGTCGATCACGCCGCCGGCGACGTTCACGGCGTCCGGCACGAGCTCGCCCGAGAGCGCCAGGCGCACCGAGCGGGCGACCGAGACGCCGGCCTTCTCCTGCGCCTCGTCGGTCGAGGCCCCGAGGTGCGGAGTGACGACCACGTTCTCGAGGGCGAGCAGCGGCGATCCGGTCGGCGGCTCCTTGACGAACACGTCGAGTCCGGCGCCGGCGATGGTCTTCGCGACGAGCGCGCGGTGCAGCGCGTCCTCGTCGATGAGGCCGCCGCGGGCCACGTTCACGATGAACGCCGACGGCTTCATCAGCGCCAGCTGATCGTCCGAGATCATGCCCGTCGTCTCGGGGGTCCTCGGCATGTGGATCGTGATGAAGTCGCTCTCGGCCAGCAGCTCCTCCAGGGAGAGGAGCGTGACGCCGAGCTGCTGCGCGCGGGCGCTGGTCACGTAGGGGTCGTAGGCGACGACGTTCACGCCGAAGGCCTGCAGGCGCGCGGTGATCAGCGCGCCGATGCGGCCGAGGCCGATGATGCCGACGGTCTTCTCGTAGAGCTCGACGCCCGTGTACTTCGAGCGCTTCCAGAGGCCCTGCGCGAGCGCGCTGTGGGCGGCGGGGATGTGGCGGGCGAGGCTCAGGATGTGGCCGACGGTGAGCTCGGCGGCCGAGATGATGTTCGAGGTCGGCGCGTTCACGACCATGACGCCCGCGGCGGTCGCGGCGGTGATGTCGACGTTGTCCAGGCCCACACCGGCGCGGGCGATCACCTGGAGCGAGGGGGCCGCGGCGATCGCCTCCGCGTCGACCTGCGTCGCGGAGCGCACCAGGATCGCGTGCGCCGTGGCGAGGGCCTCGAGCAGCGCCGGGCGGTCGGTGCCGTCCACGGAGCGGATCTCGAAGTCGGGACCGAGCGCGTCCACGGTGGCGGGCGAGAGTTCTTCGGCGATCAGGACGACCGGCTTTGTCACGAGAGGCGCTTCCTTCGGAGAGGGGACGGAGCGGGCACCGAGGCGGGGGCGTCGGCAGCCCCCCGTCACTGTAGCGGAGGGGTGCGCGCGCGCCGCGCCGTGTGACGCCGCCGGTCAGCTCAGCGAGACCAGGCTCTCGACGCCGAGGACGAGCTGCACGTCGAGCGAGAGCGCCGCCGAGACGCAGAGGGCCGCCGCGAGCAGTCCGACGCGCGCCGGGAGCCCCCGGCGGCGCCCGAGCAGGACGGCGGCGACGAAGCAGGCGACCGGCAGCACCAGGCCGAGCAGGAGCACCGCCCAGCCCGTCGGATTCAGGTCGGTGCCGAGGGAGGCCGCGTAGCTGCGCAGGCCGATCAGGTTGCCGACCGCCTCCCAGACGTCCCAGGCGAAGAAGAGCGCGAACACCACGGCGACGAGGACGGAGGCGGCCAGGCGCCGGCCGGGCCGGTCGCGCCGGCCGGTCCCGCCGAGGGTGGCCCGGGTCGAGTCGGTCATCAGGCCCCCTTCAGGAACGGCAGCGGAGCGAGGAGGACGAGTCCGGCGACCAGCCAGAGCACGCGGATGCGCACCCGGGCGTCGCGGGTGGCGAGGAGCGCCACGGCGAACCACACCGGCGGCGCCAGGACCGCCAGCCAGAGCCCGAGCGAGTAGAGGGCGCCGCCGAGCGCATCGCCCGCGAAGCCGGCCGTGGCGACCGGCGACTGCCGCGTCGCCGTGATCGCCCAGGCGATGGCGTACAGGAGGTAGAGGCCGGCCGCGATGCCCGCGGCGATCAGCAGAGCGGACGAGGACGCGGCCTCGTCGGCGGGGTCCTCGACCTCGGGGTCGTCGTCGTCCGAGCCGTCGTCCGCCGGGCCCGCCCCCGCGACCGCGCGGGGCGTCCGGCGCACGCGCGCCGTCCCCGCGGCGAGCGTCGGGTCCGCGCCCTCGCCCGCCCACTCCAGGGCCTCGTCGTCGGCGTCGTCCTCCGGGCCGGCGTCCGGCCCGCGGTCCACCGGCGGGGTCGCCGCGTCGTCGTCCTCCAGGGAGCGGCCCGGTCCACCATCGATCACCGCAACACCCTAGCCGCGCGCACCTCGCAGGAGGCTCGGAGCCCGCCGCCGCCTCCCCGACACCCGGCGGACACCCCGCGTCCTCCCCCGGGGGCGAGGCTGAGCGGATGGACGACCGCCGCCGCCGCTTCGTCGCCCTCGGCGACTCCTTCACGGAGGGGGTCGGCGACCCGCACCCGCGCCTGCCGAACGGAGTGCGCGGCTGGGCCGACCGCGTCGCCGAGCGCCTGGCGAAGGCCGAGCCGGGCTGGGAGTACGCGAACCTCGCCGTCCGCTCGAAGCGCCTCGCCCAGATCACCGAGGACCAGCTCGCGCCCGCCCTCGCGCTCCGCCCCACCCTGATCACGCTGTACGCCGGCGGCAACGACATCCTCGACCTCGGCACCGACACCGTCGATCTGATCACCCGCTACGAGGCGCTCGTCGACGCGCTCGCGACCACCGGCGCCTCCCTCGTGCTCTTCACCGGCGTCGACATCCCGGGACTGCCCGCCCCGCGGATGTTCCTGCGCCGCAACCACCTCTACAACAGCGCCGTCCGCCGGATCGCCCGCGAGCGGGGCGCGATCCTCGTCGACTACTGGGCGATGCGGGAGTTCCACTCCCCCGTGCTCTGGTCGCCCGACCGGATGCACCTCTCCAAGCGCGGGCACCGCGTCCTGGCCGGCCGAGTGCTCGACACGCTCGGCGTGCCGCACACGATCTCGACCGGGCCCTGGGACGCCCCCGAGCCGCTCCGCCTCCGCGCGCGGCTGCGCGAGCAGCGCCGCTGGGCCGCCGACTGGGTCCTCCCCCTCGTCGGCCGCAAGCTGCGCCGGGTCACGCTCGGCGACCACCTCTCGCCCCGGTGGCCGGACCCCGTCCTCGTCCCGCCGAAGGGCGGTCTCCGCCGTCTCGTCCGCGAGCTCGAGCGGTAGTCGCGCCCCGGACGCGGAGGAGCCCCGGCCCGGCGAGGGGATCCCGGTGGACGGGTCCCTCGTCGGGCCGGGGCTCCCCCGGTCGACGCGGTGCGACTAGCGCGCGACGCTGCCGTCGGTGTAGTCCTCGTCGGTCTGCTTCCAGGCGAAGAGCTTGCGCAGCTCGCGGCCGGTCTCCTCGATCGGGTGCTTCTCGCCCTTGGCGCGCAGCTCCTGGAACTCGGGTCCGCCCGCGTCCTGGTCGCCGATGAAGCGCTTCGCGAAGGCGCCGCTCTGGATGTCGCCGAGGACGGCCTTCATGTTCTCCTTCACGCGCGGGTCGATGACGCGCGGGCCGGAGACGTAGTCGCCGTACTCGGCGGTGTCGGAGACGCTCCAGCGCTGCTTGGCGATGCCGCCCTCCCACATGAGGTCGACGATGAGCTTGAGCTCGTGCAGCACCTCGAAGTAGGCGATCTCGGGCTGGTAGCCGGCCTCGACGAGGGTCTCGAAGCCGTACTGGACGAGCTGCGAGGTGCCGCCGCAGAGCACGGCCTGCTCGCCGAACAGGTCGGTCTCGGTCTCCTCGGTGAAGGTGGTCTTGATGACGCCGGCGCGGGTGCCGCCGATGGCCTTCGCGTAGGACTTCGCGGTCTCCCACGCGGTGCCGGTCGCGTCGTTCTCGACGGCGATGATGTCCGGGATGCCGCGGCCGGCGACGAACTCGCGGCGCACGGTGTGGCCGGGGGCCTTCGGCGCGATGAGGATGACGTCGACGCCCGCGGGCGCCTCGATGTAGCCGAAGCGGATGTTGAAGCCGTGCGCGAAGGCGAGGGTCTTGCCCTCGGTCAGCGCGGAGGCGATCTGCTCGCTGTAGATCGCGCGCTGGTGCTGGTCCGGCGCGAGGATCATGATCAGGTCGGCCCAGGCCGCGGCGTCGGCGACGCTCTTGACCTCGAAGCCGTCGTCCTCGGCCTTGGCGGTCGACTTCGACCCCTCCTTCAGCGCGATGACGACCTGGACGCCGGAGTCGCGGAGGTTCTGCGCGTGCGCGTGGCCCTGCGAGCCGTAGCCGACGATCGCGACCTTCTTGGACTGGATGATGGAGAGGTCGGCGTCGGCGTCGTAGATGAGCTCGGTCACGTGGTGAGTCCTTTTCTGTAGTGGAGAGTTCGCGGTCAGTTCTTGAAGACGCGCTCGGTGATCGACTTGGAGCCGCGCCCGATGGCGAGCAGGCCCGACTGCGCGATCTCCTTGATGCCGTAGGGCTCGATCACCCGCAGGAACGCGTTGGTCTTGCCGGTGTCGCCGGTGACCTCGATCACCAGGGCGTCCGTCGCGACGTCGACCACGCGGGCGCGGAAGAGCGTGACGGCCTCGAGCACCTGCGAGCGCGTGACGTTGTCGACGCGGACCTTGACGAGCAGGTGCTCGCGCTGGACCGACTGGTCGGTGTCGAGCTCGACGATCTTGATCACGTTGACGAGCTTGTTGAGCTGCTTCGTGACCTGCTCGAGCGGCAGGTCCTCGACGTCCACGGCGACCGTGATGCGCGAGAGCCCGGCCAGCTCGGTCGGACCGACCGCCAGCGACTCGATGTTGAAGCCGCGGCGGGCGAACAGCCCGGCGACACGGGTGAGCAGTCCCGGCTTGTCCTCGACGAGCAGGGAGAGAACGTGGTGCGTCATGCGGGTCTACTCCTCGTCGTCCCAGGTCGGGCTGTGGTCTCGGGCGTACTGGACGTAGCTGTTGGAGACGCCCTGCGGGACCATCGGCCAGACCATGGAGTCGCGGCTGACGACGAAGTCGATGACCACGGGCCGGTCGTTGGTGGCGATGGCGAGACGGATGGCGTCGTCGATCTCCTCCGGCTTCGTGACGCGGATGCCGAGCGCGCCGTAGGCGTCGGCGAGCTTCACGAAGTCGGGCACCCGGACGGTGTCGTGACCCGTGTTGAGGTCGGTGTTGGAGTAGCGGCCCTCGTAGAACAGGGTCTGCCACTGACGCACCATGCCGAGCGAGGAGTTGTTGATCACCGCGACCTTGATCGGGATGTCGTTGATCGTGCAGGTGGCGAGCTCCTGATTGGTCATCTGGAAGCAGCCGTCGCCGTCGATCGCCCATACGGTGCGCTCGGGCTCGCCGACCTTGGCGCCCATCGCCGCGGGCACGGAGTAGCCCATGGTGCCGGCGCCGCCGGAGTTCAGCCACGAGTTGGGGCGCTCGTACTTGATGAACTGCGCCGCCCACATCTGGTGCTGGCCGACGCCGGAGGCGAAGACGCCCTCGGGGCCGGTGATCTCGCCGATGCGCTTGATGACGTACTGCGGCGAGAGCAGGCCGTCGTTCGGCTCGGTGTAGCCGAGCGGGAACTCCGTCTGCAGGCCCTTGAGGTAGCTCCACCACTCGGAGGTGTCGGCGCGGCCGTCGGCGGAGGCCTTGGCGAACGCGTCGGTGAGGTCCGGGAGGACGTCCTTCAGGTCGCCCACGATCGGCACGTCGGCGGTGCGGATCTTGGAGATCTCGGCCGGGTCGATGTCGACGTGCACGACCTTGGCGTGGGGCGCGAAGAGCGCCGCCTTGCCGGTCACGCGGTCGTCGAAGCGCGAGCCCAGCGCGAGGATCAGGTCCGCCTCCTGCAGCGCGAGCACCGCGGGGACGGTGCCGTGCATGCCGGGCATGCCCAGGTGCTGCTCATGCGAGTCCGGGAACGCTCCGCGCGCCATCAGCGTGGTCACCACGGGGGCGCCGCAGGCCTCGGCGAACGCCTTCAGCTCGGCGGCCGCGCGGGCGCGGATGATGCCGCCGCCCACGTAGAGCACCGGCTTCCGCGACTCGACCAGCAGCTGGGCCGCGGCCTGGATCTGCTTGCCGTGGGCCTTCGTGACCGGACGGTAGCCGGGCAGGTCGATCTTCGGCGGCCAGAGGAACGGCGCCTGGTCCTGCTGCGCGTCCTTCGTGATGTCGACCAGCACGGGGCCGGGGCGGCCGGTGGTGGCGATCAGCGCGGCGGAGGCGAGGGCCGAGGGGATGTCCTCGGGGCGCGTCACGAGGATGGAGTGCTTCGTGATCGGCATCGTGATGCCGACGATGTCCGCCTCCTGGAACGCATCGGTCCCCATGAGCGTCGAGAACACCTGGCCGGTGATCGCGAGCATCGGGACCGAGTCCATGTAGGCGTCCGCGATCGCGGTGACCAGGTTGGTCGCTCCGGGGCCCGAGGTCGCGATGCAGACGCCGAGCCTGCCGGTCGCCGAGGCGTAGCCCTCGGCGGCGTGGCCGGCGCCCTGCTCGTGGCGGACCAGGATGTGCCGGATCTTCGAGGAGTCCATCAGCGGGTCGTAGACCGGGAGGATCGCGCCGCCGGGCAGGCCGAAGACGTCCTCGATCCCGAGCATCTCGAGCGAGCGGACGACCGCCTGCGCTCCGGTGAGGACCTCGGCCGCGGGGGCGGCCCCGGGAGCGTGGGCGGGTCGGGGTGGCTGGGGCGTCGGTGCGGGCTGCACGGCGGACGGATCCGGAGTCATGCGGGTGTCGATTCCTTCAGGAGGTGGTGCGGCGGCGGGCAGAGCCGGAGGCGAGTGCCCGGGAACGCGAGTGCGCGGCCGGCCGGAGCGGGCCGGGTCACCCGGTGACGGCGCCCTCGGCTGCCGAGCGGACGAGCTTGGCGTACTTGGCGAGGACACCGCGGGTGTAGCGCGGAGGGAGAGGGGCCCAGCCTTCTCGGCGGGCGGCGAGCTCGGACTCGTCGACGAGTAGGTCGATCGAGCGAGCGGCGATGTCGACCCGAATCGGGTCTCCGTCGCGAACGAATGCGATGGGACCTGCGTCCACCGATTCGGGAGCTATGTGGCCGATGCACAGGCCGGTTGTGCCGCCTGAGAATCGTCCGTCCGTCAACAGTAGTACATCTTTTCCGAGCCCGGCCCCCTTGATGGCGGCCGTGATGGCGAGCATCTCGCGCATGCCGGGGCCGCCCTTGGGGCCCTCGTAGCGGATGACCACCACGTCGCCCTTCTCGATCCGGCCCTCGGTCAGAGCGTCCATCGCGGCACGCTCGCGCTCGAACACGCGGGCCGGACCCTCGAAGACGGAGGCGTCGAAGCCGGCGGTCTTGACGACCGCGCCCTCGGGGGCGAGCGAGCCCTTGAGGATGGTGAGCCCGCCGGTCGCGTGGATCGGGTTGTCGAGGGTGCGGATGACCTCGCCGTCCAGCGGCGCGATGTCCATCGCGGCGAGGTTCTCGGCGACCGTCCTCCCGGTGACCGTCAGGCAGTCGCCGTGGAGCAGCCCGGCGTCCAGGAGCGCCTTCATCACGGCCGGGACGCCGCCGTGGCGGTCGACGTCGTTCATGACGTACTTGCCGAAGGGCTTGAGGTCGCCGATGTGCGGGATCGTGTCGCCGATGCGGTTGAAGTCGTCGATCGTGAGGTCGACCTCGGCCTCGTTGGCGATCGCGAGCAGGTGCAGGATGACGTTGGTCGACCCGCCAAAGGCCATCGCCACCGCGATCGCGTTCTCGAACGCCTTCTTGGTGAGGATGTCGCGGGCCGTGGTGCCGTTGCGCAGCAGCTCGACGACGGCCTCGCCGGACTTGCGGGCGAAGTAGTCGCGGCGGCGGTCGGCGGCGGCGGGCGAGGCGGAGCCGGGCAGGCTCATGCCGAGCGCCTCGGCCACGCTGGCCATGGTGTTGGCGGTGTACATGCCGCCGCAGGATCCCTCGCCCGGGGCGAAGGCGCACTCGATGCGCTTGGCGTCCTCCTCGGACATGATCCCGGCCTTGACGCCGCCGACGGCCTCGAAGGAGTCGATGATCGTGATGTCCTTCTCGGTGCCGTCCGAGAGCTTGACCCAGCCCGGGGCGATCGAGCCGGCGTAGACGAACACGGCGGCGAGGTCGAGGCGGGCCGCGGCCATCAGCATGCCGGGCAGCGACTTGTCGCAGCCGGCCAGCATGACGGTGCCGTCCAGGCGCTCGGCCATCATCACGGTCTCGACGGAGTCGGCGATGACCTCGCGGGAGACGAGCGAGAAGTGCATGCCCTCGTGGCCCATCGAGATGCCGTCCGAGACGGAGATGGTGCCGAACTGGAGCGGGTAGCCGCCGCCGGAGTGCACGCCCTCCTTCGCGGAGCGCGCGAGGCGCTCGAGCGAGAGGTTGCAGGGGGTGATCTCGTTCCACGAGGACGCGATGCCGATCTGGGGCTTCTCCCAGTCGTCATCGCCCATCCCGACCGCCCGCAGCATCCCGCGCGACGTCGTGGCCTCGATGCCGTCCGTGACGGTGCGCGAGCGGGGCTTCCAATCGATTTCCGGCATGCGATGAGGCTACCGCCTCGCGCGCGGTGCCCCTGCTCGCCGGGCGGACCCGGACCGGCCCGCGCACCCGTTCCTGCCCCGGCCTCCGGCAGCGGCACCGGATGCGGACGTCCCCGCGGATCTCCGACTCGTCGCGAACGGCCGCTCCCCGCGTCGGCGGACGGCCGTCCTCGGCGAGTCGGCGATCCGGGACCCGCCGGCGCTGACCGCCGGAAGGGGGCTGCTACTCCGCGCGCAGGTCGGCCAGCAGCCGGAGTGCGTGCGCGACCTGCTCGGGACCGCGGACCCGGTAGGAGGCCGCGGTGGTGCCCTCGCCGCTCTTGATGCCGACGTCGCCGGAGCCGAGGACCGCGAAGGCGTCCTCGTCCGTCACGTCGTCGCCCGCGTAGAGGACGGCGGTCGCGCCGGTGTAGCGGCGGAGGTGCTGCACGGCCTCGCCCTTGGTGGTCGAGCGGACCGAGAACTCCAGGACGTTCTTCCCCTCGCGGACGGTGACCCCCTGCACCTCGGCGCGCGCCTCGGAGAGGGCGACGACGTGGGCGACGCGGCTGTGGCGCTCGGTCGCGAGGCGGGTGTGCAGGGCGAAGCCGGCCGGCTTGTCCTCGATCCAGACGTTGTCGATCCCGCGGGCGATGCCCTTCAGGACGTCCTCGAGCACTCCCACCTTCTCGAGCTCGTCGTCGTCGAGCCGGACCGCGTCCTCCTCGGGGTCGAGGCGGATCTCGATGCCGTGGGAGCCGACCAGCAGCGCCTCGTCCGGCAGCTGCGAGACCTCCTCCAGGCTCCCGAGCGCCCGGCCGGAGACCAGCGCGACCCGGGTGCCGGGGAGGGCGAGGAGCCGCAGCACGGCCTCGCGCGCCTCGGGGAGCGCCCGCGCGCGGGCGGGGTCGTCGACCTCGGGCGCGAGGGTGCCGTCGAAGTCGAGGGCCACCAGGAGCCGATCGGTCGCGGCGAGCTCCCGCAGCGCCGCCGCGAGCCGCTCGGGCACTCCCTCGCTCATCGCGCGCCGCCGTCGAGCTCGCGGTCGTCGGCGGCCTCCCGCTCGAGCTCGGCCGCCTGTCCGTGGGCCGCGTCGTCGCGGTGCTCGGCCTCCTGGCCGTGCGGCGCCTCCTGCCCGCGGGCGGCGGGCCGCACGTCGAGCTGCTGGCCGGCCGCGTGCTCCGCGAGAGCGGAGAGGAACGACTCGGACCAGCGCGCCACGTCGTTCTCGAGCACGCGGCGACGGAGCGCGCGCATGCGCCGGGTGCGCTCGACGCGCGGCATCCGCGCCGAGGCCTCCATCGCGTCCTTCAGCCCCGAGATGTCGTGCGGGTTCACCTGCACGGCCTGCTTGAGCTCGTCGGCCGCTCCGGCGAACTCGCTCAGCACGAGCACGCCGTCGTTGTCGAAGCGGGACGCGACGTACTCCTTCGCGACGAGGTTCATCCCGTCGCGCAGCGCCGTGACGAGCATGACGTCGGCGGCGAGGTAGAGCGCCACCATCTCCTCGCGCGGGTAGCCGTGGTGGAGGTAGCTGATCGCCGGGTGCCCGAGCGTGCTGTAGTCGCCGTTGATCCGGCCGACCTGCAGCTCGATGTCGTCGCGCAGCTGCCGGTAGGTGTCCACGCGCTCGCGGCTCGGGCTCGCGACCTGGACCAGCACCGCGTCCTCGGAGGTGAGGCGGCCGTCCGCCAGGAGCTCGCCGAAGGCCTTCAGGCGGTGGCCGATCCCCTTGGTGTAGTCGAGCCGGTCGACGCCGAGCATGATCGTCGCGGGGTTGCCCAGCTCGGCGCGGATCTCGGCGGCGCGGGCCTGGATCTCGGGGGTGCGCGCCATCGCCTCGAACGACGCGGAGTCGATCGAGATCGGGAAGTGCCGGGCGACGACCGGGCGCACGCTCGCCCCGCGCCGCGAGCGGTTGACGCGGCGGGTGCCGCCGACGGCCTCCTCCTCGACCGGGACCTCGACGACCGTGCTGCGGGTGTCGTAGCCCAGCAGGCGCCGGACCGCGCGGAGGAAGCTGCCCGCGTCTCCCTGGCGCTGGAAGCCGATCACGTCGGCGCCGAGCAGGCCCTCGACGATCTGCCGGCGCCACGGGAGCTGCGCGAAGATCCCGTAGGGCGGGAACGGGATGTGGTTGAAGAAGCCGATCGTGACGTCGGGCCGGAGCTCCCGCAGCATCTTGGGCACGAGCTGGAGCTGGTAGTCCTGGACCCAGACCACGCCGTCCTCCTCCGTCACGGCCGCGGCCGCCTCGGCGAAGCGCTGGTTGACCCGCACGTAGGCGTCCCACCAGTCGCGGTGGTAGGTCGGGGGCGCGATCACGTCGTGGTACAGCGGCCAGAGCGTGTCGTTCGAGAAGCCCTCGTAGTAGTCCTCGAGCTCCTGCGCGCTGAGGGCGACGGGGACGATCTGCACGCCGTTGTCGACGAACGGGGCGACCTCCTCATCGGCCACGCCGGGCCAGCCGACCCAGGCGCCCTCGTTCGCGCGCATCACCGGCTCGAGCGCGGTGACCAGCCCGCCGGGCGAGGTCTTCCAGGACGCGGTGCCGTCCTCGGCCACGACGCGGTCCACCGGGAGGCGGTTCGAGACGACCACGAACGCGTTGCGCTCTGTCCCTCCCGAGGTCCCGGCGTCGGTCCTGTCAGCGGCGGAGGAGGCGGAGGCGGAGTGCGGAGGAATGGTGGTCCCTTTTCGTCGGTCGAGCCGTCGTCGTGCCCGTCGAGGCTATCAGCCGACCCCGCACGGGGGACGGGGGGTCAGCCCTGCACGAGGGCGAGCGCGAGCGTCGCTCCGCCCACCGTCGGGACGACCGCGACGAGTCCGAGGAGCGCGTACTGGCGCCACGAGACGTGCACGCCCAGCGCGGTCAGCCTCTGGTGCCAGAGCAGGGTGGCGAGCGAGGCCCACGGGGTGATCAGCGGTCCGGCGTTCACGCCGATCAGCAGGGCGACCAGGCGGAGCGGATCCGCCGCGACGGGCTCGAGGGCGAGGTAGGCGGGCAGGTTGTCGACCAGGTTGGAGGCGACCGCGCCGGAGCCGGCGAGGCGCAGCAGGTCGAGCGTCCCGCTCCCCTCCCCCGCGACCACGGCGAGCGCCGCGCCCAGCCCGAGCTGGTGCGCCGCCTCCATCGCCACGAAGAGGCCCGACGCGAACACGACGAGCTGCCACGGCAGGAGGGCGGGCGTGAGCGCCGCGGGACGGCGCACCGCGAAGAGGACGATCAGCGCGACCGCGGCGACCGTCGCCGGGATCCACACCTCGAGGCCCGAGACGAGCGCCGGCAGGAGCAGCGCCACGACGGTCCCCGCGCCGACCAGCAGCACCCGGTCCTCCACCGGCGTCCGCTCCCCCGGGGTGTAGCGCCCGGCCAGCTCGCGCCGGTAGCGGATCGCGAGGATCAGCACGGGCACGACGGCCGCGACGAGCGCGGGCACCGCGGTCAGCGCGGCGAAGGCGAAGGGGCCCTCGACCCCCAGGCGCCGCTGCGCGAGCAGGTTGGTGAGGTTCGAGACGGGGAGGAGGAGAGAGGCGCAGTTCGCCAGCCAGACCGTGGCCATCGCGAACGGCAGGGGCGGGACGCGCACGTGCGCCGCGAGCAGGACCACGACCGGGGTCAGGAGCACGGCGGTCGTGTCGAGCGAGAGGAACACCGTGCTGACGACGGCCATCGCCACCACCAGCAGCCAGAGCACCGCGGTCCGCCCGCGGCCCCACTCGGCGGAGCGCTCGGCGACCACGGTGAAGACGCCGGCCTCGGAGGCCAGCTCGGCGACCACGGTCACCGCGACCACGAAGCCGAGGATCGGCGCCGTCCGCTCGACCAGCTCGCCCAGCGCGTCCATCGGGAGGACCCCCGTGACGACGGCCACCGCCCCGACGACGAGCAGCACCGCCCCGATCACAGCCGTGCGCATGTCGTTCCCGTTCTCCTCGGCGTGCCCCGGCTCGAGGATTCGGGTCCCGGCGGCGGTCCACCGTAGCGGGACAACCCCTCGGTGCTGTCAAGCGTTCCTCTGAGAGCTTTCGCACCCGCTAGCGTCGGGGTGAACACGGGAGGCACACGCATGCGCAAGTTCATCCTCAACTCCAGCGTCATCAGCGCGATCGTCGGCGGCTGGTCGATCCTGCAGACCACGCGCAAGGGCCCGCGCGACTGGCGCCTGGCCCTCCAGTGGGTCAGCTGGGCCATCTCGGTCACCGTCGCGCTGGGCTCCGTGTCCTACGACTCGAAGGAGATCGTCAAGGAGGAGCGCGGCAAGAAGGGCGACCGCTAGGCCCTCCTGACGCGCCGCCTCCCCGCGGGGCGGCGTGTCAGCCGGTCTCCCGACCCGGTGGCGGCGACACTGTCCTCAGTCGCTGCCGGCACGGGAAACGGGGTTCGTCATGAGGTTTCGTCTGAGGCGTCGCAAGGCGGCCCCCGAGGTCGTCGAGGCGGCCCCCGTCCTCACGCAGGACGAGCTCTTCGCCGTCGTCCACGCGCGGCTCGCGGCCTTCGTCGGATCCCAGGGCGCCTGGGTCGTCACGCGCCGCAGCCACGACGACCGCGACCCGATCTTCCACGGGATGCTCGCGCGCTCCCTCGCCCACGAGCTCTCCGCCGCCATCCAGGAGGAGCAGCTCCGCGCCGGCGCCGAGCGGACGTCGTCCCCGGTCACCGAGGCGATCCCCGTGATGCGCGCCTCCACTCCCCCGGTGGAGCCGGCCGCCCTCACCTGGGAGCCGAAGCCGATCGCCGTCTGGGCGGAGCCGGCCCCCGCCGACGTCGCCGTCGACACCCCCGTCGCGACCCGCTCCTGACCCGAGCGGTCGGCCGGCGGGCTCGCCCTCCGGCCGACCCGACGAGCGACGTCGCCCTTCCCGCTGATCGAGGAGGCGGCGCGGCCGCCGTCTCGAGATCCCCCGCGGCCGCCCCTCCCCCGGCCGCCCGTCAGAGCGTCGGCCAGCTCCCGGGTCCCTCGCTGCCCGCCGGGTACTCGTCGAGCGGCACCCGGTCCGCGTGCCAGGCGTCGATCGCGGGCTGCACGATGCGCCAGCACTCCTCGGCGGCGTCCCCGCGGACCGAGAGCGACGGGTCGTCGTCGAGGATCCCCGAGATGACCTCGCCGTACGCCAGCAGCTCGCCCGCGCCGAAGGTCGCCTCCAGCGAGGCGCGCTCGAGCGTGTACGGGTCGCCGGGGCCGTTGATGTTCAGCTCGAGCGACATCTGGTCGGGCGCGAGGAACAGCCGCAGCACGGACGGCGCCTCGGTGCCCACGAAGCCGCGGGGCAGGTGCGGCACCGGCTTGAAGCGGATGACCACTTCGCGTCGCCGCTCCCCGAGCGCCTTGCCGGAGCGGAGGGTGAACGGCACGCCGGCCCAGCGCCAGGTGTCGATCTCGACGACCAGCTCGGCCAGCGTCTCGGTCCGGCGAGCGGGGTCCACCCCCTTCTCGTCCGCGTAGGCGGGCAGCTCGCGTCCGTCGATCGTCCCCGCTGTGTAGCGGGCGCGGCGCGAGCTCGCGGCGGGGTCGTCGCCGTGCAGGCGGGTGGCGCGCAGGACGATCGACTTCGCGTCCCGGAGGTCGGCCGCGTCGAGCGAGGACGGCGGCTCCATCGCGATCACCGCGAGGACCTGCAGCAGGTGGCTCTGGATCATGTCGGTCAGCGCGCCCGCGCCGTCGTAGTAGCTCGCCCGCCCCTCGAGGGCCAGCTGCTCGTCGTAGACGATCTCGACACTCTCGATGTGCTCGGCCGACCACAGCGGCTCGAGGATCCGGTTGGCGAAGCGCAGGCCGAGCACGTTCATCACGGTCGCGCGGCCGAGGAAGTGGTCGACGCGGTGGATGCGGTCCTCGGGGACCAGCGCGGCGAGGCGCTGGTTGAGGGCGTGCGCGCTCGCCTCGTCGGTCCCGAACGGCTTCTCCAGCGCCAGCACGGTGCCCTCCGGCAGGTCGTGGGCGGCGAGCGCCTCGCAGGCCTTCGCCGCGATCGCCGGCGGGAGGGCGAAGTAGACCGCCACCGGACCGGCGCAGCTCGCGAGCAGTGCGGCGAGCGCCTCCGGATCGGTGACGTCGACCTGCTGGTAGCGCGTGCCGGAGGTGAGCGCGTCCACGCCCTCGCCCTGCGCCTCGACGGTGGCGAAGGAGGCGGTCAGCACCTCGTGCCAGTGCTCCTGGGTCCAGTCCTCGCGTCCCGCGCCGACGAGGTGGACCCGCCGGTCGGTCTCGCGGGTCAGCAGCTGGCCGACGGCGGGGAGGAGGAGCCGCGAGGACAGGTCCCCCGTCGCTCCGAGGATGAGCAGGGTCGAGACGGTCTGTGCCATGCGGCTCACCCTACGGCGGCGCTGAAGAGCCCCGCTCCGCCTTGACTGGGAGGCCACAGCCGCACCTGAGAGGATCGCCGCATGGTCTCCCCGATCGAGGACTACGCCGTCCTCTCCGACTGCCGCACGGCCGCTCTCGTCTCCCGCGACGGGGGGATCGACTGGCTGTGCCTGCCGCGCTTCGACTCCGCCTCCGTCTTCGGCGCCCTCCTCGGCGGCGACGACCAGGGGCGCTGGTCGCTCCGGCCGGTGGACGGGGAGGCGACGAGCGAGCGCCACTACCTCGGCGACACGCTCGCGCTGGTCACCCGGTGGACGACGCCCACCGGCGTCGTCGAGGTGGTCGACGTGATGCCGCTGCGCGACGAGCGCGCCGAGCTGGTGCGCCGGGTGCGCGGAGTGTCGGGGACCGTCCGGATGCGGCAGGAGCTGCGCATCCGCTTCGACTACGCCCGCACCATGCCGTGGGTGCGGCAGGAGGGGACGGACGAGGATCCGCTGCTCGTCGCCGTCGCCGGGCCCGACGCGGTCGTGGTGCGCGGAGTGCGGTTGAAGGCCGTCGACCACGCCCACGCGGCGGAGTTCGACGTCGACGCGGACGCGGTCGTCGACCTCTCGATGGCGTGGTTCCCCTCGCACCAGCGGGCGCCGAAGCGCCTCGACGTCGACCGCGCGCTGGAGCGCACGCTCTCCTGGTGGTCCGAGTGGGCGTCGGCGATCGACTACGACGGGCCGCACCGCGACGCCGTCGTCCGCTCGCTGCTGACCCTCCGCGCCCTCACCGACGACGAGACCGGCGGCATCGTCGCGGCGGCGACCACCTCGCTCCCGGAGCAGTTCGGCGGCGCCCGCAACTGGGACTACCGCTACGTCTGGCTCCGCGACGCCTCGCTCACCCTGCAGGCCCTGCTCGCGCACGGGTTCGAGCAGGAGGCGCAGAAGTGGCGGGCCTGGCTGCTCCGCGCGGTCGCGGGCGCGCCGGAGGACGTGCAGATCATGTACGGCCTCGCCGGCGAGCGCGACCTGCCGGAGCGGGAGATGCCGAGCCTGCCCGGCTACGACGGCGCCTCCCCCGTGCGGATCGGGAACGCCGCCGTCGACCAGTACCAGGCGGACGTGATCGGCGAGGTGATGGTCGCTCTGCACGAGGCCCGCGTGGCCGGAGTGGACGAGACGGAGTTCTCCTGGCCGCTCCAGCGCGCGCTCCTGGGCTTCGTCGAGACCAACTGGCAGCGGCCGGACAACGGCATCTGGGAGATCCGGGGCGAGCCGCGGCACTTCACGCACTCGCGGGTCATGATCTGGGCCGCGCTCGATCGGGGCGTCCGCGCCGTTCGCGAGAACGGCCTGCCCGGTCCGGTCGAGACCTGGGAGCGCCTCCGCGACGAGGTGCGCGCCGAGATCGAGGCCCAGGGCTTCGACGCCGAGCGCGGCCACTTCGTGCAGTCCTACGGCTCGCCCGAGGTCGACGCGTCGCTCCTCGTGCTGCCGATGGTCGGCTTCGTCCCCGCCGACGACCCGCGGATGCTGGGCACCGTCGCCGAGCTGGAGCGCGTGCTCCTGCAGGACGGCCTGCTGCACCGCTACCGGACCGAGTCCTCGGTCGACGGCCTCGCCGGCGGTGAGCACCCGTTCCTCGCCTGCTCCTTCTGGCTCGTCCGGCAGTACGCCGACTCCGGCCGGATCGACGACGCGCGGACCCTGATGGACCGGCTCGTCGGGCTCTGCAACGACGTGGGCCTCCTCTCGGAGGAGTACGACGTCGAGGGCCGCCGGCACGCGGGGAACACTCCCCAGGCCCTCTCCCACCTCGCCCTGGTGCAGGCGGCCGACGCGATCGCGGCAGCCCGATGAGGCGCCGCCGCGTCGTTCTCGCGAGCATCGGCGGAGTCCTCGGAGTCGCGGTCCTCGGCTTCCTCACCTGGAGCTCGATCGTCAGCGGCCCCGACGAGAACGCCCTCGCCCGTGTGCGAGCCGATCCGGCGATCGCGGTCGAGCGCACGGACGACGCGCTCGTGATGACGCCGACCTCGACCGGCGAGCTGGCCGGCACGGGCCTGGTCTTCATCCCCGGAGCGAAGGTCGACGCCTCCTCCTACGAGGCGACCCTGGCTCCGCTGGTCGAGGCCGGGGCGACCGTCGTGATCACGCGGCCGATCCTGCACCTGGCCTTCTTCGATCTCCGCTCGCTCGAGACCTTCACCAGCCAGGCCGAGGGCGTCGACCGCTGGCTCGTCGGCGGCCACTCCCTCGGCGGCGTGAAGGCCTGCCAGTGGGCCGAGGACCCGGCGGTGGCGGGCCTGGTGCTGCTCGGCAGCTACTGCGCGAACGACCTCTCGGGCTCCGGGCTCCCCGTCCTCAGTGTCAGCGGATCGGAGGACGGGCTCAGCACGCCGGAGAAGGTCGCCGACGCGAGCGTCCGGCTGCCCTCCTCCGCCGACCTCGTCGAGATCGACGGCGCCAACCACGCCGACTTCGGCTGGTACGGGCCGCAGGCGGGCGACGGCGAGGCGACCATCAGCCACGAGGAGGCGGACGCCCGCATCGCCGAGGCCCTCCTGGGCTTCAGCCGCGAGGTCGGCTGAGTCGCCCGCTCCCGCTTGACCTCGAGCGCACTCGAAGTCGTAGGTTGACGCCATGTCCACCGCCACCGCCGCCCCGGCCGAGCCGGAGGTGCTGTCGATCTCGCAGGTCGCCGCCGTCACCGGTCTCACCGTGCACACCCTGCGCTACTACGAGCGCGCCGGGCTCATGCTCGACCCGGTCGAGCGCGCCTCGTCGCAGCACCGCCGCTACCGGCCGGCCGACGTCGGCTGGGTCGACTTCCTCACCAAGCTCCGCGCGACCGGGATGCCGATCGCGCGGATCCGCGAGTACGCCCGGCTCCTCCGGATCGGGCCCGCCACGGAGCCGGAGCGCCTCGCGCTGCTCCGGACGCACCGCGAGGAGGTCGAGGCGCAGCTCGCCCGGACACACGCCAGCCTCGCCGCGATCGACATCAAGATCGCGGCGTACCAGGAGAGGACCACCCACTGATGAAGACGATCACCCTCGGATCCGACGTCGCCGCCCTCGAGGTCTCGCGCCTCGGGCTCGGCGCGATGGGCATGTCGGCGTTCTACACCGGCGCCGGCACCGACGACGCGGAGTCGATCCGCACCGTGCACCGCGCCCTCGAGCTCGGCGTCACGTTCCTCGACACCGCCGAGATCTACGGCCCGTACACCAACGAGGAGCTGCTCGGCCGCGCGCTGGCAGGCCGCCGCGACGAGGTGGTGCTGGCGAGCAAGTTCGGCATGATCCGCCACCGCGGCGACGGGGGCCGCGGACTCGACGGCTCCCCGGAGAACCTGCGGCTCGCCGTCGAGGGCTCGCTCGCGCGCCTCGGCACCGACCGCATCGACCTCTACTACCAGCACCGCATGGACCCGGGCGTCCCGGTCGAGGAGACCGCCGGGGCCTTCGCGGAGCTGATCCAGGAGGGCAAGCTCCGCGGCTACGGCCTCTCGGAGGCGGCGCCAGCGACGATCCGGCGCGCTCACGCCGTGCACCCGGTCACCGCTGTGCAGTCCGAGTACTCGCTCTGGACCCGCGACCCCGAGGCGGAGGTGCTGCCGGTCCTCCGCGAGCTCGGCATCGGCTTCGTCCCGTACTCGCCGCTGGGCCGCGGCTTCCTCACGGGCAGCATCCGCTCGGTCGCCGAGCTGGGCAGCGACGACTTCCGCCGCGACAACCCCCGCTTCGCCGACGGAGCGCTGGAGGCGAACCTCCGCATCGTGGAGGCCGTCGACCGTGTGGCGGCAGAGGCGGACGCGACCGCCGCGCAGGTGGCGCTCGCCTGGCTGCTCGCCCAGGGCGAGGACATCGCTCCGATCCCGGGCACCAAGCGCGTCTCGCGCATCGAGGAGAACGCGGCCGCGGACGCCCTCGTGCTGACCGCGGAGCAGCTCGACGTCCTCGGCGCGCTCGAGGCCCCCGTCGGCGACCGCTACGCCGACATGAGCTCCGTGAACCGCTGACCGCCCTGCGGGACGCCGCTCGCCGCGCGCACCCCGGGCGCGGCCGTGCGAGCGGCGTCCTCGCAGGAGTCAGTCCCGCGGCGGCAGCTCCCGCTTCGGGGTGTCCCGCTTCGGGGTGTCCCGCAGGTCGATGAGACCTGTGAACATCGCCCCCCGCTCGTTCGAGCGCTCGTCGCCCGAGAACAGGTTGTCCGGGGCGGAGGACCCGTGCCGGCGCGGGGTCGCGGCGCGAGCGGGCTCCCGCTCCATCTCGACGCGCTGACGCGGCAGGGCGACGGGGTCGTTCTCGTGCAGCCACGAGACGAGCCGCTCGCGCACGTAGCAGCGCAGGTCGAAGAGCGTCGGCGCGTCCTTCGCGGTGACGAGCACCCGGATCCGGACGAAGCCGCCCGTCGCGTCGGTCACCTGCAGCACGCTGGTGCGCCGGTCCCAGAGGTCCGTCTCCTCGAGCATGCGGTGCAGCTCGTCGCGCATCTGCTCGGGGCTCACCCGCCAGTCCAGGTCGAGCTCGACGGCGCCGAGCAGCTCGGACCCGGTGCGGGTCCAGTTCTGGAACGGCTGGGTCGTGAAGTAGTTCGTGGGCAGCACCAGGCGGCGGTCGTCCCAGAGGTGGACGACGACATAGGTCAGCGTGATCTCCTCGATCCGCCCCCACTCGGTCTCGACGATCACCACGTCGTCCAGGCGGATGGCGTCACTGAAGGCGAGCTGCATCCCGGCGAAGATGTTCGTGAGGCTCGACTGCGCGGCCAGGCCCGCCACGATCGAGAGCACGCCGGCCGAGGCCAGGAGGCTCGCACCGGCCGTACGGGCCTCGGGGAAGGTCAGCAGCGAGGCGCCGATCGCGATGACCACGACGGCCGCCACGGCGACCCTCCGGATGATCGTCATCTGCGTGCGGAGGCGGCGTGCCCGGCGGTTGTCGGCCGTGTCGGTCCGGTAGCGCTCGGCGCCCAGGTCCTCGAGGAACACGAACAGGGATCCGATCACCCACGCCGCCGCGCCGATCGTGGCGATCTGGAACACCCGCTGCACGAGACCCGGCCAGGGGTCGCCCGACACGGTGGCGGCGAGCGCGGCCCAGACCGCGATGGTCATCAGCAGCACGCGGAACGGGATGCGCAGACGCCGGATCAGCAGGCGCGCCCAGGTCTTGCGCTTGCCGACCGAGCGCAGCACGAGGGCGACGACGGCGGTCGCGACCACGGCGATCACGACCGCGATCACCACGGCGAGCGCGATCGAGCCGATCACGGGGAGGACGTCTTCGGGCACATCGGTCCTTTCTGGAGGGGAAACGGAAGCGAACGGAGATCCTGCCACGCGAACGGGGGTCGGTCCGCATTCTGCGCCGGACACCGTGCGGATGCTCAGGCGCCTGTTGGCGTCGGCGGACGGAGACGTCGACCCCGCCTGGAGCACCGTCGCCCGGGCCTTCACGCGGACGGGCATCACCCTGAGCCTGACCGCCGCCGCCGCCGATCAGGCCCGGGCCTCGGACGCGCTCGACATCGGGATCGGCTCCACGAGCGTCGGCTTCCGCGGAATCCTGCCGCTGCTCGACCCGTCGACCGCCGCACCCTCCAGCGAGTGAGCACGGGCCGGCGCTCCCCCCGCGGGCGCTCCGAGGAGGTCGGGAACGGACACGGACCGGGAACGACGAAGCCCCGCACCTCACGAGGAGGTGCGGGGCTGGTGGTGCACCCCCTCGGACTTGAACCGAGAACCCACTGATTAAGAGTCAGTTGCTCTGCCGATTGAGCTAGAGGTGCGTTCCGGCCGGCTGATCGTGCGTGCCGAACCGAGGGATCACATTACCAGCGTCTCCCCCCGTCTCGTCAAATCGAGTGCGACGGAAAGCCCGCGGCAGCGATCGGAGGCTCCGCGGGACCCACCGGTATCGTGGTCGCGTGACCCCGCAGAGCAGTGACCAGAGCTTCGACGACGACCTCCGACTCGCCCTCCGCCTGGCGGACGCGGCCGATGCGATCTCGCGGGAGCGGTTCGGCGCGCTCGACCTCGTCGTGGACACGAAGCTCGACCGCACCCCGGTCACCGACGCCGACCGCGCCGTCGAGAAGGCGATCCGCGCGCTGCTCGCCGCCGAGCGTCCGGACGACGCGATCCTCGGCGAGGAGTTCGGCACCTCGGGCGAGGCCTCGCGGCAGTGGATCCTCGACCCGATCGACGGCACCGCCCACTTCCTCCGCGGCGTCCCGATCTGGGCGACCCTGATCGCGCTCGCGGTCGACGGCGTCCCCGTCGTCGGAGTCGTCTCCGCTCCCGCTCTCGGCACGCGCTGGTGGGCGGCCGAGGGCTCCGGCGCCTGGGCCGTCGAGCTGGAGGCCGGGGCCGAGCCGCGACCGCTGCGCGTCTCGGGGATCGACACGCTCGCCTCGGCGACCTTCAGCTACAACAGCATCCAGCAGTGGGAGGGCGCGGGCCGTCTCCCGCAGCTGCTCGAGCTCGCCGGCGCCGTCTGGCGCGACCGGGCGTACGGGGACGCGTGGCCCTACATGCTCGTCGCCGAGGGCCTCCTCGACGGTGCGGGCGAGTTCGACGTGAAGCCCTACGACCTGGCGGCCCTGGTGCCGATCGTGCAGGAGGCGGGCGGCCGCTTCACCTCCGCCGACGGGGAGGACGGGCCGTGGCACGGCAGCGCCGTCGCCACCAACGGCCTGCTGCACGACGAGGTGCTCGCGATCGTGGCGCCGCGATGAGGAGCCGGACGGCCGCGCTCGCCTCGGCGGCGCTCCTCCTGCTCCTCTCGGGCTGCTCCTCCGTCGTCGGGCCGGACGGCCCGGAGGCCGTGCGTGACGAGGGCGGCACGGTGGCGACCGCCGGCCTCACCGACGTGTTCTCGCTGCGGCGCGGCGACTGCCTGGCCGACCCGGGCGACGACCGCATCGCCGACGTGGACGTCGTCCCGTGCGCCGAGGAGCACGCACTGGAGGTCTTCCACACGTTCGCGCAGCCCGGAGACCGCTACTCCAGCCGCAACACGCTGCTCGCCCAGGCCGAGGCGGGCTGCGAGCCGGAGTTCGGCGCCGTGATGGGGATCGCCTACGGCGACTCCGCCCTCGAGTACCGCTCGCTCGTCCCCTCCGAGGTCGGCTGGCGCCATGGAGACCGCACGATCGTCTGCGCGGTCCTCGATCCGGCCGACGACTCCACCACCGGCAGCCTCTTCGGCTCCGCTCGCTGACCACGGCTCCGATCGACCCCCGTTCGGCTCATTGACACGCGCTCCGTCGGAGCGCAGGGTGAAGGGACGAACGGCAGGCGCGAGGGGGCGCGGAGACCGGCGGCTCAGGAGTCGACATGCAGGACCGGCACGACCAGGAACCCCCCGAGCGCTCGCGCACGGCCGAGCAGCACTGGGGACCGGCGGACAGCCTGTTCCCGAGGCTCCACCGGCAGAGCTCCCTGCTCGCCGCGGCGGAGGCGGTCGCGCAGGTCGACGGGCCCGGCCCGGGCGACGTCTGGTCGCGGCTCCTGCACGACTACGCCCACGCCTCCGACCGCGTCGTCTCGGTGGACGGCGACGCCGAGGCCGCCACGCTCGGCTGGCTGAAGCCGCGCGGTGTGGTCTCGCTGCTGGTCACCGAGCGGTGCGACGACGACGCCGCCGCCGAGCACCTGGTGGCCGCGCTCGCCGCGATGAACGCCGTGACCCTCTCCGTGCACGAGGCGCGAGCAGTACGCCTCCGTCCTCTGCTGGAGGTGCTGCACCGGCTCCTGCCCGATGCGTTCGCCGAGCTGCCGGTGGACCGCAGCGCCCACTACCCGGCCGGCACCGCCGTCGCCGTGCTGGCGCCCGGCATGCTCTACCGGGACTGGGCCCCGCCGCAGGCTCTCGCCGGCCCGGCGCACGACGACGACGACCGGCTGGCGATGCTCACCCTCTACGGGCGGATCAGACAGCTCGACGTGCGACCGTCGTGAGGGCGGCGGAGCGGAGCTCCCAGTGTGCGACGACGACCGGTGGTGGAGATGGGGGGAATCGAACCCCCGTCCATCGCTGTGATTCTGCGCCTTCTACGGGTGTAGCCGATGAGAGCGTTCTGCTCGGCCCCGACCGTTACCATCGGCGCATCGGTCGACGGGCCCAGCCCGAGTGCAAGTCCCGCGTCGCCCTCAGGCGTAACGACGCAGCAAGTCCTCTAGATGACGCCAGGATCCGGGGCGAGGACGCACCCACGGGCTGACGGACTATCTACTCTGGCTTAGGCAGCGAGAGCGAAGTCGGTGCGCTTCTGTTCGGCACCTGTGTTTTCCAGGGATCGTTGACGAGATGACCCTGGATCCTCGACCCGCTTCTCGCAGTTTCGCAGGCAATGTCGAAACCGATCATCCCCGCGAGCACTCGACGGCCCGGAGGCCGCTGGAGTGGGTCGTTCGTCGCACACTGTGGAGTTACGGGTCCTAGTCTACCTCAGCTCCGCGGGCGGTCACCCGGCGGCGGCGCAGATCGAGCAGACCCAGCACGAGCGCGAGCGCGATCAGCCCGAGGGTGACGAAGTAGCCGTTGCGGAAGGCGTCGTGGTACCGGTCCAGCCCCTCCGCCATCCCCTGCTCGCTCGCCAGGGTCGCGAAGAAGACGGCGGAGGCGCAGGCGGTGCCGACCGCGGTGCCCACGCGCTGGCCGAGCTGGCCCACGGAGCCCGCCACGCCGCCCTGCGCCGGCGGGATCTCGGCGAGGGTGAGCGTCTGGTTCGGCGACACGACGAAGCCGCCTCCGGCCCCGGCGACGAGCATCGCGGCACCCATGCCGTAGGCGGCGGTCTCGGCCGGGAGGAGCTCGGCGGCGAGCAGCACGAGCGTGAAGCCGATGACCACGAGCACGATGCCGAGCACCACCAGTGCGCGGCCGTAGCGCTGCACGAGCTTGCCGCCGTACCAGGCGGTCACCGCCGAGGTCAGCGCGAACGGGATGCTCACCATGCCGGCGAACACCGGCTCGAGGCCGAGCCCCTGCTGGAGGAAGAGCGTGGTGAGGAGGAAGGTCGCCGGGATCGCGGCGAAGTAGGAGGTCGCGACCAGGATGCCGTTGCGATAGGAGCTGGTCCGGAAGATGCGGAAGTCGATGACGGGCGTCCGCCCCGACGCGGCGTAGTGCGCCTCCCAGCGCACGAAGACGGCGGCGGCGGCCGCGGCGAGCACCAGCCAGAACCAGCGGTAGGGCGAGTCCGAGGAGGAGCCCGTGGTCAGCAGGAACGGCAGCATGAACGCGAAGATCGCGACCGCCAGCAGGAGCAGGCCGACCGGGTCGAGGGACCGGTCTCCCTCGGGCCGCGAGCGCTTCTTCGGGATGAGCTTCCAGGCGAAGACCAGCGCGGCGACGCCCAGCGGGATGTTCATCCAGAACAGCAGGCGCCAGCCGTCCTGCTCGCCTCCGATCGCGATCAGGAGGCCGCCGAGGGTCGGGCCGAAGGCGGTCGACAGGCCGATGGTCGCGCCGAAGACCCCGAAGGCCCGGGCCCGCTCGGCGCCGGTGAACATCTGCTGCACCAGCCCGAGGACCTGGGGCATCTGGATTCCCGCGGCGACGCCCTGCAGGAAGCGCGCGACGACGAGCAGCTCGATCGACGGCGCGAGCGCGCAGAGCAGGCTCGTCACCGTGAACGCGGTCAGCCCGATGAGGAACAGCAGGCGGCGCGAGCGGATGTCGCCCAGCCGACCGGCCGGCACGAGCGCCAGTCCGAAGGCGAGCGCGTAGCCCGCGACGATCAGCTGCAGCTGGCTCGCGTCCGCTCCGAGCGAGCGCTCGATCGACGGCAGGCCGACGTTGACCTTCGAGAGGTCGAGGATCGTGATGGCCGCGACTCCGACGCTCACCGCGAAGGCGCGCCACCGCGTCTTCTCGTCGGCGGCGCTCAGGGCGGCGGGGGCGCTGTTCTCGGGGGAGGTCACGCGCCCCAGTCTCCCAAAGCACGGGGCGCGAAGAAGAGGCTTGCGCGGCACCCGTCGGACAGTGCCCGCCGGGGCCTACTCGCCGAGGCGGCGGCGGGTCGACATCGCACGGTCCGCCTCGCGGCGGTCCTGGCGCTCTCGGAGGACCTGGCGCTTGTCGTAGTCCTTCTTGCCCTTGGCCACGGCCAGCTCGACCTTGGCCTTGCCGTCGCTGAAGTACAGCGAGAGCGGGATCAGCGTGTACCCGCCCTCCTTCACCTTGTTGTGGATCTTGAGGATCTGCGCCTTGTGCAGCAGCAGCTTCCGCTTGCGGCGCGGCGGGTGGTTCGTCCAGGTGCCCTGCGCCCACTCGTTGATGTGGACGGCGTCGAGCCACGCCTCTCCCCCGTCGACGAAGGCGTAGCCGTCGACCAGCGAGGCGCGGCCGGCCCGGAGGGACTTCACCTCGGTGCCGGTGAGCACGAGGCCCGCCTCGTAGGTGTCCTCGATGAGGTAGTCGTGGCGCGCCTTGCGGTTGGTCGCGACGACCTTCTGTCCCTGTTCTCTGGGCACGGCTGCTCCTCGGGTCGCGAGCGGATGAAGGGGGCGGGCATCGTCGGGGCGATGCACCGGTGGGCCGCCCCGAACGGGACAGCCCACCAGTATACGTCCGGTCCGGGATCAGACCCGCAGGTACCGCGCGATCGCGACGTTCGCCGAGACGGCGGCCAGGACGATGCCGACCACGATCAGGATCGGCACGACGATCAGAGCGTCGTCGAGTCCCACGAAGGAGGTCAGCGGGATCCGGTACGCCAGGAACCCCTGCACGAAGACCTGCACGATGGCGACCACCGCGACTCCCGCGAGGATCGAGCCGACCAGCGCGGCGAAGACCCCCTCGAGGATGAACGGGGTCTGGATGAACCTGTTCGAGGCCCCCACGAGCCGCATGATGCCCAGCTCCCGTCTCCGCGAGAACGCCGAGAGGCGGATCGTGGTGGCGATGAGCAGCACGGCCGCGACGAGCATCAGGACGGCGATGCCGATCGCCGTGTAGCTCGCCGCGTTGAGGATCGAGAAGATCTGGTCGAGGTACTGCCGCTGGTCGGTGACGCTCTCGACTCCCGAGACGCTCGACAGGCTCTCCACGATGACGTCCGACTGGGTCGGGTCCTTCAGATTGATCCAGAAGGTCTGGTTGAGCAGGTCGGGAGTGACGTACTCGGCGACCGGGTTGCCCGCGAACTGCTCCTGGAAGTTCGCGTAGGCCTGGTCGTGGTCCTCGAAGTAGGAGCGGTCGATGTACGGCGCGAGCGTGGCGCCCTCGAGCTGGCCCTGCACCGCGTCGATCTGCTCGGCGGTGGCGTCGGAGCCGCTGCAGTTCGAGCCGCCGGAGGTGGCGGTGCACATGTACACCGCGACCTGCGCCTTGTCGTACCAGAAGTTCTTCATCTGGCCGATCTGCATCTGGAGCAGGATCGCCGTGCCGACGAAGGTGAGGGAGATGAAGGTCACCAGGATCACCGAGACGACCATGGAGACGTTGCGCCGGAGGCCGCTGGCGACCTCCGACCAGATCAGTGCGAATCTCACTTGACGGGTCCTACGTTCTGCTGGTCGTCGCCGGTCTCGTCGCCCTCGCCCGCGTGGGCGCGGAGGCCGAGGCGCGCGGCGAGCGACTCCTCGGGCAGGGCGCCGGTGTCGGCGGGGAGGAAGATCGGACCGGTCTGGCTCTGCAGCTCGACGACGCGCGGGGCGGCGGCGGGCTCGGCGGCCGGCTCCGGCTCGCGCTCCGGCTCGACGGCGGCGGAGCGGCGGCCCTCGGGGACGCGGGGCTGGGCGGCGGTCTGCGAGAGGCGGGCCGGCTCGGGCGGCGGGGCCGGGGCCTCCTGGCGCAGGTCGATCTCGGGGACCTCGGCGGGCGCGAGCTCGCTGTCGATGATCGCCGGGGGCGCGGGCTGCTCGGCGACCGCGTGGTCGTCGGCCGCCACGACCACGACGCCGTCGTGGACGACGGTGATGCTCTCGGTCTGGCCGTAGCCGCCCTGGCTCTCGTCGCGGACGATGCTGCCGGCCGAGAGCTCGATGACGCGGCGCTTCATCTGGTCGACGATGCCGGCCTCGTGGGTCGCCATGATCACGGTCGTGCCGCCCGCGTTGATCCGCTCGAGCAGCGCCATGATGCCGGCGCTCGTGGTCGGGTCGAGGTTGCCCGTGGGCTCGTCGGCCAGCAGGACGGCCGGCTTGTTGACGACGGCGCGGGCGATCGCCACGCGCTGCTGCTCGCCGCCGGAGAGCTCGTGGGGCAGGCGCGACGCCTTGCCCGCGAGACCCACCATCTTGAGCGTGTCCGGGACGGCCTCCTGGATGTAGCCCTTCGACTTGCCGATCACCTGGAGGCTGAACGCGACGTTGTCGAAGACCGACTTGTTCGGCAGCAGCCGGAAGTCCTGGAACACGACGCCCATGTTGCGGCGGAAGTACGGGACCTTGCGGCTCGAGATCTTGCCGAGGTTCTGCCCGAGCACGTGGATCGACCCGGAGGAGGGGCGCTCCTCCTTGAGGATCAGGCGGAGGCAGCTCGACTTGCCGGAGCCGGAGGCGCCGACGAGGAAGACGAACTCGCCCCGGAGGATCTCGAGATCGATGGCGTTGAGGGCGGGTCTCGTGCCGCCCCGATACTGCTTGGAGACGTTGTCGAAGCGAATCATGTCGTTACGAGGGTAAGCGACGATCCCGAAGAGTCCGCCGAGGGGGCGCGCGGCGCGTCGGTGGGGACGCGCCCGAGCCGCGCTAGGAGGACTTCCGCCAGCGGATCCCGGCGGCGATGAAGCCGTCCAGATCGCCGTCGAACACGTGCGAGGGGTTGCCGACCTCGTGGTCGGTGCGCAGGTCCTTCACCATCTGGTACGGAGCGAGGACGTAGCTGCGCATCTGGTCGCCCCAGCTCGCGGTGATGGTGCCGGCGAGCTCCTTCTTGGTGGCTGCCTCCTGCTCCTTCTGCAGCAGCAGGAGCCGCGACTGGAGCACGCGCATCGCCGCGGCGCGGTTCTGGATCTGGCTCTTCTCGTTCTGCATCGACACGACGGTGCCGGTGGGCAGGTGGGTGAGGCGCACCGCGGAGTCGGTGGTGTTCACCGACTGGCCGCCGGGGCCGGAGGAGCGGAAGACGTCCACGCGGATGTCGTTGTCCGGGATCTCGATCGCCCCGGCCTCCTCCATCAGCGGGATGACCTCGACCGCGGCGAAGGAGGTCTGGCGCTTGCCCGCGGCGCCGAAGGGGCTCATCCGCACGAGGCGGTGGGTGCCGGCCTCGACCGAGAGCGTGCCGAAGGCGTAGGGGGCGTCGATCTGGAAGGTGGCCGACTTGATGCCCGCCTCCTCCGCGTAGCTGGCGTCCATGACGGTCGCGGCGTACTTGTGCTTCTCGGCCCAGCGGAGGTACATGCGCATGAGCATCTCGGCGAAGTCGGAGGCGTCGACGCCGCCCGCTCCCGCGCGGATGGTGACCACGGCGGGGCGGTCGTCGTACTCGCCGTCGAGCAGGGTCTGCACCTCGAGCTCGCCCATGACCTTCTGGAGGGAGGAGAGCTCGGCGATCGCCTCCTGCTCGGACTCGGCGTCCTCGGCCTCGTTCGCCATCTCGACGAGCACCTCGAGGTCGTCCAGGCGCCGGTCGATCGCGGTGATCCGCGCGAGCTCGGACTGGCGGTGGCTGAGGGCGCTGGTCACCTTCTGCGCGTTGGCCGTGTCGTCCCACAGGTCGGGGGCGCCGGCCTGCTCGCTGAGCTCGGCGATCTTCGAGCGGAGACCGTCCACGTCGATGACGGCGCGGATGTCGGCGAAGGTGGAGCGGAGAGCAGTGATCTGCTCGGTGAAGTCGTTGTCCAGCATGGTGCGTCCAGACTACCGGGGGCCGGGGGCCGCCCTCCGGCCCGGGCGTACCCTGGGGACGGTGACCAGCACCGCTCCGCGCCCCTTCCCCGTCGGGCCGCTGCTGCTGTCGACCTTCCTCCCCACCCTCCTCTTCTCCATCGGAGAGGGGGCGATCATCCCCCTCCTGCCGGCCGCGGCCGGCGACCTCGGCGCGACACTGGCTCTGGCGGGCCTCGTGGCCGGGATGATCATGATCGGCGAGCTGGCGGGCGACATCCCCAGCGGCTGGATCGTCTCGCGGATCGGCGAGCGCGGCGCGATGCTCGGAGCCTCGGCCGCGTCGATCCTGGGGCTCGTGGTGTGCCTGCTCTCGACGTCGTGGGTCGGGCTGACGATCGGCGTCTTCGTGATCGGCCTCGCGACCGCGGTCTTCGCGCTGGCGCGCCATGCGTTCATGACGTCGTTCGTCCCGATCACGCACCGCGCCCGCGCGCTCAGCGCCCTCGCCGGGGCGTTCCGCGCGGGCTGGCTGATCGGCCCGTTCCTGGCGGCCGGGGTGGTGCACCTCACCGGCTCCGTCGAGTCCGTCTTCTGGGTGCACATCGTCTGCTGCGTGGCGGCGGTCGTGGTCCTGCTGCTCGTGCCCGACCCCGCGACGGTGCTGCGGCGGGCGCAGGCCGCGGCCGACCGCGCCGCTCCGGAGGACGTGGTCGCCGCGGAGGCGTCGGCGACCGTCCCGGAGTCGCCGCAGTCGCTGCTCGGGACGCTGCGCGAGCACCGCGGGGTCCTCGCTCGGATGGGGACCGGCGCCGCCGTGATCGGGGCGCTGCGGGCGAGCCGGACGCTGATCCTCCCCCTCTGGGCGGTGAGCATCGGGCTCGCCGAGACCGACACCGCGATCATCATCGGCATCGCCGGCGCGCTCGACTTCGCCCTCTTCTACGCCGGCGGCCAGCTGATGGACCGCTTCGGCCGGGGCGCCACCGCGATCCCCTCGATGATCGGCCTCGGGCTCGGCCACCTCGCCCTCGCCGCCTCGGTGCTCGCCCTCGATCCGGTGCCCTGGTTCGTCGCCGTGGCCTGCGTGCTCGCGGCCGCGAACGGCATCGGCTCCGGGATCCTGATGACCATCGGCGCCGATCTCGCGCCCCCCGCCGATCCGGCCCCGTTCCTCGGCGCGTTCCGCTTCACCGGTGACGCGGGCAACGCCGCCGCCCCGATCGTCGTGTCGGCGCTCACCGCCCTCGTCTCCCTCCCCTTCGCCGCCGTCGTGATGGGGGTGCTCGGTCTGGGCGGAGCGGGGGCGCTCGCCCGCTGGATCCCGCGGTACCTCCCCCGGGCGGCCTCCCGCGGCTGAGGCGCGGAGCCCTCCTCCTACACTGGAGCCCGCACGCGGGAGTGGTGGAATGGCAGACACGCAGGATTTAGGTTCCTGTGCCGAGAGGCGTGAGGGTTCGAGTCCCTCCTTCCGCACGGGATCGGCCGGTACGCTGAGCGCGCTCGCGTGACCGCCGACCGGCCACCGGCCCCCGTCGACTGGAGATCCGTTGAATCACGCCGCCCTCGTCCCCTGGCTCGATCCGGAGACGATCCTGACCTCGTTCGGCCCCTGGGGCGTGCTCGTGGTCTGCCTCATCGTGTTCGCCGAGACCGGACTGCTGATCGGCTTCCTCTTCCCGGGCGACACGCTGCTGATCATCACGGGCCTGCTGGCGCACGAGAACGCGTCGAACGGCGGCCTCGGCGTCCCGATCTGGCTCATCTGCCTGGCCGTCGGGTTCTCGGCCTTCGTCGGCGGCGAGGTCGGCTACCTGATCGGGCACAAGGCCGGCCCGCGCATCTTCGAGCGCAAGGAGTCCGGCTTCTTCAGCATCGAGAACGTGAAGCGGACCAACGCGTTCTTCGAGCGCTTCGGCGGCCTCGCCGTGATCCTCGCGCGCTTCGTGCCGATCGTCCGCACCTTCGCGCCGATCGCGGCCGGCGTGGCCCACATGAACTACCGCAAGTACAGCCTCTACAACCTCATCGGCGCCCTGATCTGGGGCAGCGGGGTCACCCTGATCGGGTGGCTGCTCGCCTTCATCCCGCCGGTCGCCGACTTCGTCTCGCACTACATCGACGTGATCCTGATCGGCGCGGTCGTGCTCGCGCTGGTGCCGACGCTGTTCCACTTCTTCCAGCAGCAGCGCAAGGCGAAGCTCGCCGCCGACCCCGAGACCGACTCGACCGAGTCGGCCGCCTACGTGCTCGACGCCGACACCCTGGACGACAAGCACCCGAAGTCCTGACCTCCGCCTCCGCGAGATGCCACTCCGGCACGCGGCACGCCGACAGGCGTGCACCGGAGTGGCATCCCGCGGTGGGAACCCGCCGGGGTCAGAGCCGGGCGGACAGGGCGGCGAGCTCGGCGCGCAGCGCGGTGAAGGCGCGGGCGCGGTGGCTCCGGGCGTTCTTCTGCTCGGGAGCGAGCTCGGCCGCCGTGAGCGCCCCGGCCTCGGGGACGAACACCGGGTCGTAGCCGTGGCCGTTCGCACCGCGCGGGGCCGTCGCGATCGCGCCGTCCCAGCGGCCCTCGACCACCGTCTCCTGCCCGCCGGGGAGCACGGAGTCCGGCACCACGAGGGCGATGGTGCAGCTGAAGTGCGCACCGCGGTGCTCCGCCTTCACGTCGTGCAGCTGCGCCAGGAGGAGCTCGAGGTTGGCCGTCGCGTCGTGCGCGCGTCCCGACCAGCGGGCCGAGAAGATGCCCGGCGCGCCACCGAGGACGTCGACGCAGATCCCGGAGTCGTCCGCGAGCGCCACGAGGCCGGTGTGCGCCGCCGCCGCGCGCGCCTTGATCAGCGCGTTCTCGGCGAAGCTCACGCCGTCCTCGACGGGCTCGGGTCCGTCGTAGGCGCGGACGCCGACTCCGGGGAGCGCGCCGGCCAGCATGGCGCGGAACTCCTCCACCTTGCCCGCGTTGTGCGTGGCGAGGACGAGGTCCAGGCTCACGCTCCGGGCTCCGCGGCGAGCGCTTCGGCCTGGATGCGGGCGAGGTCGGAGGCACCGGCGACCGCGAGGTCGAGCAGGGCGTCGAGCTCGCGGCGGTCGAACGGGGCCCCCTCGGCGGTGCCCTGCACCTCGACGAACAGGCCTCGTCCGGTGACGACGACGTTCATGTCGGTCTCGGCGCGCACGTCCTCGACGTAGGCCAGGTCGAGCATCGGCACGCCGTCGATGATGCCGACGGACACCGCCGAGAGGCTGTCGATCAGCGGCTGCGCCTTCTGCCCCACGTACTTCTTGCCCCGCGCCCACTCGATCGCGTCGGCCATCGCCACGTAGGCGCCGGTGATCGCCGCGGTGCGGGTGCCGCCGTCGGCCTGGAGGACGTCGCAGTCGATCACGAGGGTGTTCTCGCCGAGCGCCTTCGTGTCGACCACCGCGCGCAGGCTCCGGCCGATCAGCCGCGAGATCTCGTGCGTGCGCCCGCCGACCTTCCCCTTGACCGACTCGCGGTCCATGCGGGAGTTGGTGGATCGGGGCAGCATCGCGTACTCGGCGGTGACCCAGCCCTTGCCCTTGCCCTGCAGCCAGCGCGGCACGCCGTTCGTGAAGGAGGCGGTGCAGAGCACCCTGGTGTTCCCGAACGAGACGAGCGCGGAGCCCTCCGCCTGGGTGCTCCAGCCGCGCTCGATCGTCACGGTGCGCAGCTCGTCGGGCGCCCGCCCGTCCTTGCGCGCGGCCTTCGATGCGGTGCTGTCGGTCACTCGGGTCTCCCTCGATCGTGCGGGAGCGCGGCCCGGTCGAGCTCGCGCAGGTTGATGGTGCCGGTCTCGACGAGGTCGACGCTCGAGACCTCCGGACCGAGGAAGCGGCGGGCGAGGCGGACGAAGTCGCTCGAGCCCGTCTCCTCCCACCGGTAGGTCGGAGGCGCGGCGGAGGTGCGCTGCAGGCCGTGCGCCACGAGGGTCCGGTAGACGTCGAGCGCGGTCTCCTCTGCGCTCGAGACGAGGCGGACGTCCGGCCCCATCACGTACGCGATGGCACCGCGCAGCAGCGGGTAGTGCGTGCAGCCGAGGACGAGCGTGTCGACCCCCGCGGCCTTGAGCGGCGCGAGGTACTCCTCCGCCACCGCGAGCAGCTCGTCGCTCCAGGTGACGCCCGCCTCGACGAACTCGACGAAGCGCGGGCAGGCGGCGGTGAACAGCTGCAGGTCGGGCGCGGCCACGAAGGCGTCGTCGTAGGCGCGGGAGCGGATCGTCCCGACCGTGCCGATCACCCCGACGCGGCGGTTGCGGGTGTCGCGGACAGCGCTGCGGACGGCGGGCTGGATGACCTCGATCACCGGGATGCCGCGGCCGAGCGTGTAGCGCTCGCGGGCGTCGCGCATCATCGCGGCCGAGGCGGTGTTGCAGGCGATGACGAGCAGCTTGGCGCCCTGGTCGACCAGCGTGTCGAGGGTGTCGAGGGCGTAGGCGCGGACGTCGGCGAGCGGCTTGGGACCGTAGGGCGAGTGCGCGGTGTCGCCGAGGTAGACGATCGACTCGTTCTGCAGCTGGTCGATCACGGAGCGGGCGACGGTGAGCCCGCCGACTCCGGAGTCGAAGATGCCCAGCGGTGCGTCCGTCACGGAGGAACAGCCTACCCGCGCCCTGCGGCCCGGTCCTGGCCGCACGCCGTTCCCGGGCCCGGCGGCGTGCGCAAGCCCCGGCACCCGCGCCTGGGCGCGCGGGGGCGGCCGTGGAACACTGAGCGGATGGACTCCACGGCCTTCCTCACCGACCGGTACGAGCTCACGATGGTCGAGGGCGCCCTCGGCAGCGGCACCGCCGACCGCCGCTGCATGTTCGAGGTGTTCGCCCGGAGCCTCCCGCCGGGACGCCGCTACGGCGTGCTCGCGGGCACCGGCCGGCTCCTCGAGCTGATCTCGCGGTTCCGCTTCGGCGACGACGAGCTGTCCTGGCTCCGCGACAACCGCGTGGTCGACTCCCGCACGCTGGACTGGCTCGCCGACTACCGCTTCCGGGGCGACGTCTGGGGCTACCGCGAGGGCGAGGTCTACCTCCCGGGCTCCCCCGTGCTCATCGTCGAGGCGCCCTTCGCCGACGGCGTGCTGCTGGAGACCCTGGTGCTCAGCGTCCTCAACCACGACAGCGCCGTGGCGAGCGCCGCCGCGCGGATGGTCTCGGCCGCCGACGGGCGACCGCTCGCCGAGATGGGCTCGCGCCGCGCCGGTGAGCGGTCCGCCGTCGCGGCCGCTCGCGCCGCCTACATCGCCGGATTCGGCGCCTCCTCGAACCTGGAGGCGGGCCGCAGCTTCGGCGTGCCCACGATGGGCACCTCCGCGCACTCCTTCACCCTCCTCCACGACTCGGAGGAGGAGGCCTTCCGCGCGCAGGTCGCCGCGCTCGGCCCCGGCACGACCCTCCTGGTGGACACCTACGACGTGACAGCCGCCGTCGACCTGGCGGTCCGCGTCGCCGGCACCGGCCTCGGCGCCGTGCGCATCGACTCCGGCGACCTCCCCCAGCAGGTGGCCGCCGTCCGGCAGCAGCTGGACGCGCTCGGCGCGACCGGCACGCGCATCACCGTCACCAACGACCTCGACGAGTACGGGATCGCCGCGCTCGCGGCCTCACCGGTCGACTCCTACGGCGTCGGCACCTCGGTGGCGACGGGCTCGGGCCACCCGACGGCGGGCATGGTCTACAAGCTGGTCGCGCACGAGGACGACGCGGGCGAATGGGTCGCGGTGGCGAAGAAATCGGTCTCGAAGGCGTCGATCGGCGGGCGGAAGGCCGCCGGCCGTCTGCTCTCCGACGACGGGGTCGCCGAGGCCGAGGTCGTGCGCGTGGGCGCCGGCCCCGAGGGCGCCGTCGGCGAGGACGAGCGGGCGCTGCTCGTCCCCCTGATCGAGGACGGGACGATCCGTCCCGAGCACCTCGGCATCGAGGGAGTGGCGGCAGCCCGCGCGCACCACGCGAACGCGGTCCTCGAGCTGCCGATCGACGCGCTCCGGCTCGGCCGCGGCGAGCCCGTCATCCCGACCCGCTACGAGTGAGCGGGGCGGGAGCTCACTTCATCTTCGCGTAGATCTCCTTGCAGGCCGGGCACACCGGGAACTTCTCCGGGTCGCGGCCCGGGAGCCACTTCTTGCCGCAGAGCGCGCGGACCGGCTTGCCGGTGATGGCGCTCTCGAGGATCTTGTCCTTCGGCACGTAGTGGGAGAAGCGCTCGTGGTCGCCCGGCTCGATGGACTCCTGGTTGAGGAGCTCCTCGAGCTCGCGGTCGAGCGTGGCGGTTCCTCCGCCTCCCTCGAGGGGGTCGGTGCTGCTGTTCTGGACGCGCGGAATCATGCCGACGATCCTACGCGCGGAGCCCGGGCCCGCGGCCGTGCGCTCCGGATCGGGCGGCGCTAGTAGCGGCTGGTGAACGCGACCAGCTCGGTCGCGCGGCGCTCGAACAGCCGGCCGCCGAGGAGCACGCCGAGGGCGAAGACGACCACGGCGCTGCCGAAGCCGACGAGCACGGCGTCGCCCGCCGCCTCCGGGTCGACGAACAGGGCCCGGACGCCGAGCACCACGGCCGGAGCCGAGAGGAGCAGCCCCAGGCCGAACGCGAGGGACTGCGGACCGGCGCCACTGGCTCCGGGGGCCTGGGGCTGCGTGAACGCGCTGTCGCCCGGGCGCGGAGCCGGATAGGCGAGCCGTGCCGAGACGGCGCTGGCGACGCCGGCGGGGACGAGCAGGAGGCAGGTGTTCACCGCGAGCACGACGGGCAGCGCATCGGGGAGCCCCGAGGTCGCGCTGCTGATCAGCGAGCCGAGCACGACGACCGGCACGCCGAGCAGGAGGGTCGGGAAGGCGCGGCCGAGCCGGTCCGACCAGCCGCGGACGCCCGCGGCCACGTGGAGCCAGAACGCCGATCCGTCGTAGGCGACGTCGTTGTGCAGGAACCAGCCGAGGAACAGCGCGATCAGCGGGACCGGGAGCAGCGAGAGCAGCGGGAAGGGGACGCCGACGACCGCGAGCAGCAGCAGGGCTGCGACCGGCAGCACCGGCACGGCGACGAGCGACGCCTGGTAGCGCGGATCCCGGAGCCAGTAGGTGATGCTGCGCGCCGCGATCGCGCCGGTCCGGGTCGAGCCGAGGACGTCGAACCAGCCCAGCCGGAGGCCGCGCGGCGGCCGGTGCGTGCGCTCGGGGCGCTCCGTCAGCAGGCGGACGACGAGCCACCAGAGCGCGCCCGCCGCGACGAGCGTCGCCAGGGCCAGCAGGAGCGGGCCGAGCGCGTCGCCGGTCCGGGCGGCCGGGGCGATCATCCACGCCGCGCCGAACGGAGTGGCCCCCATCGCCGCGCCCCAGCGCTCGAGCACCGGGGTGTCCCCCGTGTCGACCAGCGCGGCGGCGCCGAGGGCTGCGGGACCGCCCAGCATCAGCACCAGGCCGAGGACGGCCAGCAGCTCGCGGGCGGTCCGGGAGGGGACGAGGGCGGCGGAGGCGGCGAGGCCGATCCGCGCGAACAGCGAGGCCGTCGCCACCGCGAGGAGCGGGCCGACCACGGCGAAGGCGCCTGCGCCCGGGACGAGCGGCGCGCACGCGAGCCCGACCACCAGCAGGGCGAGCGTGGGGACCGAGACGAGGCCGGCCAGGGCGAGCGCCCCGGCGAGGCGGAGCGGCGGAAGGCCGAAGAGGCGGAACGCGCGCGGATCCATCGGGTCGAGCGGGCCGAGCAGGAAGGGCAGCACCAGGAAGCCGACGGAGACGAGGCCGCCGGCGGTCACGAGAGCGCCCGCCGCCGCGTCCGAGGAGCGCAGAGCGCCGATCGCCGCGATCAGCAGGGCCGTCACCGCGACGACCACGAGCACGCCCAGGACGGCGCCGGCCGAGCGCGCGGGCCCGGAGCGGAACGCGCCCAGGAGGACGTCGATCCTCAGCCGGAGAAGTCGTGCAGCCACTGCAGCCCCTCGGCGATCTGCTTGCCGCCCGCGAGCTCGAGGAAGCGCTCCTCCAGCGTCGCGGTGCCGGCGACCTCCGCGACCGTCCCGGAGGCGAGCACGCGCCCGCCGACGATCACGGCCACGTCGTCGCAGACGCGCTCGATGAAGTCGAGCCCGTGGCTGGAGAGGACGACGGTGCCGCCGCCCTCGACGAAGCGGCGCAGCACGGTGATCACGGCGGCCGAGGAGACCGGGTCCACCGACTCGAACGGCTCGTCGAGGACCAGCACGCGCGGGGCGTGGATCATCGCCGCCGCGAGGGCGACCTTCTTCGCCATCCCCGCGGAGTAGTCCGAGATCAGGCGTTCCAGCGCGTCGGAGAGGCCGAGCGCCTCGGCCAGCTCGACCGTGCGCTGCTTCGCCGTGGCGAGGTCGATGCCGCGCAGCGCGGCGGAGTAGGCGAGGAACTGGGCGCCGGTGAGCCGGTCGAACAGCCGGAGGCGGTCGGGCAGGACCCCGATCAGCGGCTTCGCGGCCGACGGGTCCTTCCAGACGTCGACGCCGTGCACGAGGACGCGGCCGGTGTCGGGTCGAAGAAGGCCCGTCATCATCGAGAGCGTGGTGGTCTTGCCCGCGCCGTTCGGGCCGATGATCCCGTAGAAGGTCCCCGCGCGGACGGCCAGGTCGATGCGGTCGACCGCCACCGTCCTCCCGAAGGTCCGGGTCAGCTGGTGCAGCTCGAAGACGACGGGCGAGGCGCCGTCCGGATCCGCGGCACCCTCAGCGGGCTCGGCGTTCGTCACGGACGTCATCCGGCTACGGTACCAACTCGCCCGCGGGCCCCCGGCGCCCGCGCCGACACCCGGCGACACGGCGAGAGGTCAACCACCCTGGCCCCGGGGGGCGTGAACTGTACACTAGGTCTCTACCCGAGGAGTCGACCAGATCGAGACGCAGCGGTTAATTCGAGGAGAACACACGATGATGCACACAGGTTCGACGAGCAGCAGCCCCGCCACCGTCGTCATCCTCGCCGCAGGGATGGGCAGCCGGCTCGGCCGCTCCCTCCCCAAGCCGCTCACGCCGCTCAGCGACGGGCGCACGATCATGCAGCAGCAGTTCGACAACATCCACCACGCCTTCGGCACGAAGGTCCCGGTGAGCATCGTCGTCGGCTACAAGCTCGAGCACATCATCGAGGCCTTCCCCTCGGCGACGTTCGTCTACAACGAGCAGTACGACCAGACCAACACCTCCAAGAGCCTCCTCCGCGCGCTGCAGGCGAGCGGGCAGGGCGGCGTGCTGTGGATGAACGGCGACGTCGTCTTCGACCCGCGCATCCTCGACCGGGCGGCCGCGCTGATCGCGAAGGACGTCTCCTTCGTCACCGTCAACACCTCGAAGGTGTCGGACGAGGAGGTCAAGTACACGACGAGCGCCGAGGGCTTCATCCAGGAGCTCTCCAAGACGGTGCGCGGCGGCCTCGGCGAGGCGGTCGGGATCAACTACGTGTCCGCCTCCGACAAGGCCGCGCTGGTGCGCCAGCTCGCCCGGGTCGACGCCCAGGACTACTTCGAGCGTGGCATAGAGTTGGCGATCGAGCAGGACCGCCTGCTCGTCGAGCCGATGGACATCTCCGACCTCTACGCCGTCGAGGTGGACTTCGCCGAGGACCTCGAGCGCGCGAACCTCTTCGTCTGACGCTCCCGGCTCCTCCCCCGGCTCGAGCGGAGCCGACGGGAGGAGTCGCGCAGTGAGCACGGCCGACACCCTCGCGACCGAGACGGCCCTGCGCCACCGGCGCTCCCGGGCCTGGCGCTACCGCCACTCCCTCTGGCTGCTCACCAGGCGCGACCTCACCGTCCGGTACGCCACGAGCGCGCTCGGCTACGTCTGGTCGGTGCTCGACCCGCTCGTCATGTCGGGCATCTACTTCTTCGTCTTCACCGTCGTCTTCCGGCGGACCGTGGGCGAGGACCCGTACATCGTCTTCCTGCTCGCGGGCCTGCTGCCGTGGATGTGGTTCAACCAGGCGACCTCCGACGCGACCCGCGCGTTCCTCCGCGAGGCGAAGCTGGTGCGGTCGACGTCGATCCCGCGGACCATCTGGGTCGGGCGGATCGTGCTCTCGAAGGGCATCGAGTTCGTGGCGAGCCTGCCGGTGCTGGTGCTCTTCGCCGTGATCGCCGGCGCGCACCTGACCTGGGCGGCGCTGCTGTTCCCCGTGGCGATCCTGCTGCAGGCGGTGCTCACGCTCGGCGTGGGTCTGCTGGTGGCCCCGCTCGTGGTGTTCTTCCGCGATCTGGAGCGGGCCGTGAAGCTCGTGCTCCGGTTCCTCTTCTACGCGTCGCCGATCATCTACTCCACGGCCAACCTGCCGGAGCAGATCCGGCCGCTCGCGGCGCTCAACCCGCTCAGCGGGATCTTCGCCCTCTACCGCTCCGCGTTCTTCGAGAGCGAGCTCGACGTCCCGCTCATCCTCGCCTCCGCGGGCCTCTCGGTGCTCGTGCTGGTGCTGGGCCTCGTCGTCTTCCGCGGCTCCGAGCGCGCGGTGCTGAAGGAGCTGTGATGACCGACGCCCCCGTGGTCATCGAGTGCCGCGGCCTCGGTATCCGCTTCCGCCGCAACCGGCGGGGCCGCCGCTCCTTCAAGGACCTCTTCGCCGGCCGCTCCCGCCGCTCGCGGCCCGGCGAGTTCTGGGCGCTGCGCGGGCTCGACGTGCAGGTGCGGGCGGGCGAGGCCATCGGCGTCGTCGGCCGGAACGGTCAGGGCAAGTCGACGCTGCTCAAGCTCGTCGCCGGCGTGGTGCTTCCGGACGAGGGCGCGGTGGAGGTGCGCGGTGGCGTCGCTCCGCTCATCGAGATCACCGGCGGCTTCGTGGCCGACCTGAGCGTCCGCGAGAACGTCTACCTGACCGCGGGTCTCCACGGGATGTCCAAGCGCGAGGTCGACGCGCGCTTCGACTCGATCATCGAGTTCGCCGAGATCGGCGACTTCCTCGACACCCCCTACAAACACCTCTCGAGCGGGATGAAGGTGCGGATCGCCTTCTCCGTCGTGTCGCGGCTCGAGGAGCCGATCATCCTGGTGGACGAGGTGCTCGCGGTCGGCGACAGGGCGTTCCGCGAGAAGTGCTACGCGCGGATCGAGGAGCTGCTCGCCTCCGGCCGCACCCTCTTCTTCGTCTCGCACAACGAGCGCGACCTCCGCCGCTTCTGCACGCGCGGCCTCTACCTGGACAAGGGCCGCCTGGTGCTGGACGCGCCGATCGAGGAGGTGCTCGCGCGTTACGCTGAGGACTACGCGCCGACACCGCGGAGCAGCACGGCGCCGGCCGAGGGCCCGCCCGTCCAGGGCACCGTCTCCGACGACTGACCCCTCCCGCACGCGGCGCCCGAGGACGCAGGAGTGCACGACATGGCCCAGAAGGACCGCAAGCGCGAGCGCGCCGTGGAGAGGGCCGGCGAGGTGGAGCAGGCCGACGGCTCCGAGAACGCGCAGCTGGCGAAGCTGCTCGACCGGCTCCTCGCGGTGCAGCGCCCGGCCGTGCTGGCGAACATCCGCCTGCTGCGGCGCCGCCGTCCCGGGGCGACTCCGGAGCAGATCATCACGTCGCTCGAGCGGCAGTACCTCTCGAGCGTGGCCGCGGGAGGCGCGGCGATCGGGGCGACCGCCGTCGTTCCCGGCATCGGCACGGCCGCCTCGGTGGCTCTCTCCGGCGCGGGAGCCGCAGGGTTCCTGGAGGCGAGCGCGCTCTTCGCGCAGTCGGTGACGGAGGTGCACGGGATCCCGCTCGAGGACCCGGACCGCGCGCGGGCCCTCGTGCTCACGCTGATGATGGGCTCCTCCGGCAGCGAGATGGTGCGCCAGGTGGCCGGGCAGGCCGTCGGCGGGGGCAGCGGCCTCAACCAGTACTGGGGCTCGGTGGTCACGAAGGGCCTGCCGTCCTTCCTCGTGGGCGAGCTGGCGGACCGCGCGAAGAAGTCCTTCGCCAAGCACTTCCTCGCCCAGCAGGGCGCGGGCCTGGTCGGCCGGGCGATGCCGTTCGGGATCGGAGCGGCACTGGGCGGCGTCGGCAACGCGATGCTGGGCCGCAAGGTGATCCAGAGCGCGCGCGACGCGTTCGGGCCGGCACCGCAGGCGTTCGGCAACACCCTCGTGCTCGAGCCGACCCGCGCCGAGCGGAAGGCGCTGGCCGCCGCGCCGGCCGAGCCGCTGGCGCTGTTCGTCCGCGACTACGGCGGGACGGGCGAGCGGACGGCGCTCCTCCTCCACGGCCTCGGCTCCGACTCCCGGATCTGGTACGCCCTGGTCCCGACGCTGCACGAGCACGGCTACCGCGTGGTGGCCCCCGATCTCGCCGGTCACGGCGGCTCGCCGGCGTCGCCCGTGTACTCGCCGGAGCGCTGGGCGTCGGACGTCCGCGCCTCGGTGCTGCAGACCCCCGATCTCGTCATCGGCCACGGCCTCGGCGCCGTCGTCGCCGCCCGGCTCGCCCCGGAGTACGGCGCCGACCGGCTCGTCCTGCTCGACCCCGCGTTCTCGGACGCCCGCGGACTGACGAGCGCGCTCCACCGCGGCGGCTCGGTCGCGCACGTCGAGAAGGGCGACGCCGGCTCCCTCCGCCACCGCCACCCGATCTGGACGGACGAGCAGATCGAGCTCGACGTGTCGGCCCACGCGCTCTGGGAGCAGGACTCCGCCGGCGGGCTCACGGCACGGGGTGCGGCCGAGGCCCCCGAGACGTTCCCCGTGCCGACGCTCGCCGTGATGCCGGAGGACCCGCTGGGCCACGGCTCGCTGAGCGGCGTCCTCGCCGGCCGCGGCGTCGAGGTGCGGACCGTGCCGGGGGGCGGGGCCTCGATCCTCCGTGAGGACCGCGCGGCGCTGATCGCGGCGCTGGAGGACCGGATCTAGCTCAGACCATCCTGCTCGGCGCGGGCCGCGCGCTGTGGTCCGGAGCCGTCGGAGGCGTTCGGTCAGCGTTCCCGAGGCCGGCGCCCGGGCCCGACGAGCGGCATCCCGAGCACGGTGCGGACGAGTCCGCCGCCGTCGCGGTCCTCGGCGATCACGCGGAGGCCGGTCTTCTCGGCGACGCGCCTCGAGGCGGCGTTGTCCGGGTGCACGAGCGCCACGAGTCGTCCCGCGAGGCGGTGGGCGAGCGCGAGGTCGCGGCAGGCCGCAGCCGCCTCGGTGGCGTAGCCGCGGCCGTGCAGCCCGGCCCGCACGTGGTAGCCGACCTCGAGCTCGATCCCGCCGTCGACGCGCTGCCAGGTCAACCCGCAGTCGCCGACGAACTCGCCGTCGAGGGTCTCGACGATCCACAGCCCGAAGCCGTGCTCGCGGTAGTTGCGCCGGTTCCACTCGATCCAGGCGGCTGCCTGCTCGCGGTCCTTCGGCGCGGGGTAGTACCGCATCACGACCGGGTCGCCGAGCAGGTCCGCCATGTCGGGGAGGTCCTCGGCGGTCATCTCGCGGAAGCGCAGCCGGGCGGTGGCGGCGGGGATCATCGGGTCGGGCTGCTCGGCCTGCGACTGCGGAGACGGCGACCGGGACCGTCGTCGAGCGCTCGATCCATCCGGCCGCCGCCCCCGGCCCTACTTCTCCGCCTTGGCGGCGGCCTTCGCGGCCTGCTTGGTGGCGCGGACCTTCGTCAGCGACTCCGGAGAGACGATGTCGGCGACCGAGCGGAAGGCGCCCTCCTCTCCGTAGGCGCCCGCGGCCGAGCGCCAGCCCTCCCCCGAGAATCCGCGCTGCTTGCCGAGCAGGGCGAGGAAGATCCGCGCCTTCTGCTCGCCGAAGCCGGGCAGCGCCTTCAGACGCGCGAGGACCGTGCGGCCGTCGGGCTCGTCGCGCGTCCAGACCGCCGCGGCGTCGCCGTCCCAGTCGTCGACCAGAGCGCGGCAGAGGACCTGCACGCGCCCCGCCATGCTCGCCGGGTAGCGGTGGATCGCGGGCGGAGTCCGGCAGAGCTCCGAGAACGCGTCCTCGTCGAAGCCCGCGATCGACGCGGCGTCGAAGGAGGCGCCCTCCGCCTCGAGGCGCTCCTCGATCTTGCGGGGCCCGGAGAAGGCCGTCTCCATCGCGACCTGCTGGTCGAGGAGCATCCCGATCAGCAGCGCCAGCGGGTCGCGGCTGAGCAGCGCGTCGGCGTCGGGATCGTCGGTGATGTGCAGGGCGGAGTCGCGGGTCATCCTCCAGGGATACCACGGACGGCCCCGGCGGCGAGCGCGCGGACGGTCCGGTCGACGAGGTCCAGCGCCGCAGCGAGCTCGAGGTCGCCGACATGGCCGTAGCCGAGGACCAGCGCCTCGGTCGCAGCCCGTCCCGACAGGGCGTACTCGTGCAGAGTGGCGACGAGCAGTCCCTCCCGAAGCAGCGCGGCCGCGACGGCGTGCGCGTCCAGAGGCGCGGGCAGGGAGAGGACGACGTGCAGACCCCCGTCGAGTCCGCTCGCGCGCCCCCACGGCACCGACTCCCCGAATGCGTGGACCAGCTCACGGCGGTGGGCGTAGCGCCGTCTCGAGCGCGTGAGATGCCTCCGGAACGCCCCGCTCGCCATGAACTGCGCGAGCGCCGCCTGCGTCGGACCCGAGGCGGAGGCGTCCTTCTCGTCGTCGAGGCCCGCCAGCGCCGCGCGCAGCCAGGACGCCCGCGGAACGGCCAGGTAGGCGATGCGGAGCCACGGCGAGACGGTCTTCGAGAACGACCCGACATGGGCGACCCCGCCGCCGGAGTCGAGCGAGGCGAGCGCGGGCAGCGGGGCGCCGACGTAGCGGAACTCGCTGTCGTAGTCGTCCTCCACCACGAGCAGGGGGCCGGCCGACGCGCGGCGCACCAGCTCCAGGCGCTCGGCGAGGGCGAGCCTGCCGCCGGTCGGGTACTGGTGCGACGGAGTCACGACGACCACGTCCGCGCCGGAGCTCGCGAGAGCGTCGAGGTCGATGCCGTCGCCGCGCACCGGGACGCCGACGACCTCGTGCCCGTCGGCGCGCAGGCGGCGCCGGACGGCCGGGTAGCCGGGGTCCTCGACGGCGACGCGCACCTCGCGTCCGAGCGAGGCCGAGGCGGCGCGGACCAGGAGCGCGACGGCGCCCGCGGTACCGCTGGTCACCACCACGTCCGACGCCTGCACGTCGACTCCGCGGGACCGGCTCAGCTGCTCGGCGATCCGCTCCCGCAGGGCCGGGTCCCCGGAACCCCGAGGAGGCGCCGAGGGCGGCGAGGCGAGCGCCAGGCGCCAGGCGGCCCGCCACTCCGGGGTGTCGAGGGCGCGGGTGTCCGGCCGGCCCGGCCTCAGGTCCGCCGCGGCGGGCGGGACGACGGTCTCCCGGGACTCCGGCCGCGGCTCCTGCGGCGCCGGCGCCAGCAGTCCGTCGGAGGCGACCGTCACCGCTGCGCGCGGGTGGGCGACGAGGTAGCCCTCCCCCACCAGCTGATCCACCGCGGCGACGACGGAGCCCCGCGAGACGCCGAGCCGCTCGGCGAGCACGCGGCTCGACGGGATCGGATCGCCCGCCCGGTAGCGCCCGTCCAGCACCGCCTGGCGCAGCGCCTCGGCGAGCCCGGCGCGGACCGAGCCGCGCGGCGACGGCCCGAGGAGGAGCGGGATCTCCAGATCGCCCGACGCCATCGACCGCTCCGCTCTGGACCACTCCGATCGCGGCCCAGTGGCATCCTGGCAGATCCAGTCGGCGCGGGACGATTCCGACATGGACAGCCTCCCCGTCACCGACCGCACCCGCGTCTCCCGTCTCCGCGACCGCCAGCGCACCGATCCCGCCGAGCTGCACGCCCTGCTCGACGAGGCGCTCGTCGCCCACGTCGCCGTCGTGCGGGACGGCGCCGCGATCGTGCTGCCGATCCTCTTCGCCCGCGACGGCGACTCCCTCCTGCTGCACGGGTCGAGCGGCGGAGGACTGCTGCGGGAGGCGGCTCGGCACTCGCTCCTCACCGCCTCGGTCACGCTGGTCGACGGACTGGTCGTCGCCCGCTCCACCTTCGACAGCTCGATGAACTACCGCTCGGCGATGGTGATCGGCCGGGCCGAGGCGCTGGAGGGCGAGGAGAAGGCGCGGGCCCTCGATCTGCTGGTGGCACGCCTCCTCCCGGGGCGCGACGAGGAGGTGCGAGCGAGCACCGCCCGCGAGATCGCGGCCACGCTGGTGCTGCGCCTCCCCCTGGCCGAGGCGAGCCTGAAGGTGCGCGCGCACGGAGCCGACGACGAGCCGGAGGCCGGGGTCTGGGCGGGCGTCGTGCCGCTGGTCACCCGCACGCTCGCGCCGGTGCCGGCGGAGGAGGGCGTCGCGGTCCCGGAGTCGGTCCGCCGCTTCAGCGCTGCGGTCGACGGCGCGGTGCCGCCCTGGCGCTGAGCGGACCGGCCGTCGCGGTGCGGTCCGCTACTTGGCGTCCTGACGGGGGAAGACGACCTTCTGCACGACGATGATCACCGAGGCCGCGACCGGGATCGCGACCAGGGCGCCGAGCACGCCCGCGATGGTGCCGCCCGCCACCGCCGCGATCACGACGACCGCACCGGGGACCGAGACGGCCTTGTTCATGATGCGGGGGCTGAGGAGGTACGCCTCGACCTGCATGTAGACGAGGTAGTAGATCGCGGCGACCAGCGCGGTCAGCGGCGAGGCCAGGAGGCAGGCGAGCGAGATGATCACGGCGCCCGAGAGCGTGCCGACCAGCGGGATCAGGGAGCCGAGGAACGCGACGCAGGCCAGCAGCGCCGGCACCGGGGCGCCGATCGAGAGCAGCAGGATGAACGTGAGCACGCCGTTCACGCCGGCGAGTGAGACCTGGCCGACCACGTAGCGGCCCACGGCGCCGGTGATCTCGTCGCCGACCTCGTGCGCCTTCGCGCGGTGCGAGGCGGGGGCGAAGCGGTAGGCGACGGCCTTCATCGAGCGCAGCGACGCGAGGAAGTACAGCGTCAGGATCAGCACGATGACGGCGCCGGTCACGCCGCTGGCGATCCCGGTCCCGACCGCGATCAGTCCGCCGCCGAGCGAGAGCAGGTTGTTGGGGTTGCCGATGAAGCTCTGGACGCTCTCGATCAGCTCGTCGATGTCGATCACGCCGCGCAGCTGCTGCTCGAGGTCGAGCACCCACTGCTGCGAGGCGATGTCGGTGACGATCTGCGGGGCGCTCGTGACGAACATCGTCAGCTGCTCGACCAGGATCGGGATGATGTAGACCAGCAGGCCGGCGAAGATCAGCACCACCGCGGCGAAGACCGCTGTGATCGCGAGCGGCCTCGGCAGGCGCTTACTCTCGAGCCAGGAGACCAGCGGATCGAGGCCGAGCGCGAAGAACAGCGCCACGAAGATGTAGGTCAGCACCGTGCCCAGCTGCACGACGAGGCCGCCCAGGACGAGCGCCACCAGCACGCCGAGCGCGCCGAACAGGCCGATGCGGAAGGAGCGGATCGTGAAGACCGGCTTCTCCGGGTCGGCGGAGACCACGATGTCCGGCTCGACCGCGGGCTGGGCGGATGCCGACCGGCGCCGGCGGGAGCGGGCGAAGGCGCGCGGGGTCATCATGGGACGAGCGTAGCGGGGCACCGGGAGGCCGCCCGGCGACCGGCCCACCCTTGACGCGGCCGTTCGAGCGGTGCTCCCGCCCGCTCAGCCCTCCGGATCGTGGTCGTCGACCGCGCCGTCGCCCCGGTGCAGAGCGGCGTGCCGCTCCCACTCGGTGAGCAGGTGCTCGATCGCCTCGTGGAAGCGCCGCGTGGCCGCTCCGGGCGACGTGTCGCCGAAGTAGCGGTGCACCCAGCGCTCCAGCCGCTCGACCGACTCCGGATCGTGCTCGGCGCTGTCGATCCGCGCGATGATCGCGGAGGCGTCCTCGGCGTGCAGCCACTCCGCGTCGCCGAGGTAGCCGCTCTCGTCGACCTCGGCCTCGGCGCTGACGGGCCGGGTGACCAGCAGCGGGCGCCCCGTGGCCAGCCGGTCGTAGACCATCGCCGACACGTCGAGGATCGCGAGGTCGGCGGCGGCGAGCTGCCAGCCGAGCTCGGCGCCGGTGTCGTGCACGTGACCGGCGCGCGGATCGGCCGCGTTGGCGGCGGCGATCATCGCGACGATCGCCCGGTCGGCCGCGGCGTAGTCGGAGTCGACCGCGCCGCTGCGGGGATGCGGGCGGTAGACGAGCCGGAACCGCGGGTCGGCCAGGAGCCCGCGCACGAGGGCTGTGCCGTGGCTCCGGATCGAGCCGTAGCCCGCGGCGGGGCGGTCGCCCTCCCAGGTCGGCGCGTAGAGCACCACGCGGCGCTCGTCGGGCGTGAACGGCACGGCGCCGGCGAAGTGGTCCGCCTGAGGACGGCCGATGGCGAGGGCGCGCCTGTCGAAGTCGTAGTCCCAGAGCACGCGGCGCAGCCGGGCGAGGGCGGCGTCCCCGGCGATCATGCTGTAGTCGTACGCCTTGAACTGGTTCGTCGTCATGTACATCTTGTCGCTCTCGCCGTGGTTGACGAAGACGTGCCAGCGGCGCCCGTAGCGCATCATCTGGAAGTTGCGGGCGTTCTGGTTGACGTAGAGCACGATCCGCAGCGGCTGGCTCGCGATGGTGCTCTCGAGGTCGGCGACGGAGCGGACGTAGGCGACGGGGACCGGGCTCTCGCGCAGCAGCACCTCCGCGGCGCCGGCGTTGCGGCTGAGCAGCACGACCGGGTGCGTCTCCGCCAGCTCGGCCAGCGGCCGGTACCACTGCCGCAGCTGGTACAGGTTGATGTCGCCGTCGGCGAAGTAGACGCCGACCTCGAACCGGCCCTCGGGCAGCGGCCCGCGCTCCGCGAGCAGCCGGGTCACCGCGTGGCGGGCCCGGCGAGCCGCGAGCAGCTCGCCGCCCACCTTGCGCGCGAGTCGCGCGTCGGTGCGGAGGCGGGCGATCAGGGCACGGGGAGCGGGAGTCATCCGCCCCAGGGTACCGGCGACGGCCCCCGCGCCGGGGGCGTCGCGCGGGCCGATCAGGCCGGGGTCACCCTCAGCCAGACGAACTGCAGCGGAGCGAGACGGAAGCCCTCGCGCAGGTCGACCGCGATCTCGGTGACCAGGTCGACCGCCTCCGCGGCGAACCCGCCGAACCGCTCGGCCGCGACCTCCTGGACCTCGTCCGACACGTTCGCGAGCACGAGCACCGACTCCCCGTCGCCGGGGCGCTGGTAGCCGAGCACGTGGTCGTTGACCGGGTCGAAGACGCTCAGCTCGGTGCCCGCGAACATCGGCACGGCCTTGCGCACGGCGATGAGGTGCAGCAGCCCGCCGAAGACCTCGCTCGCGGCCGTCCCCGGGACCTCGCGCTCGTCGTAGCGCTCCGCGGGGCGGCGCGGCCGGTTCACCCAGCGCGAGTCGCCGGCCGTCGTCGGGTCGTCGAGGTAGCCGTGGTCGTTGAGCTGGCCGACCTCGTCGCCGAGGTAGAGCAGCGGCAGCCCCCCGGTGCTCAGGGCGATCGAGTGCGCGAGAAGCACACGGTCGATCCCGTACGGGTCACCCGCCTCCACTCCAGCGAGGGACGCGGTGGTGCCCGAGACGCGGCGGTCGCCGGTGCGCGGGTTCTCCTGGAACGGCACTCCGCGGGCGAACGTGCCGTCGAACCGGTCGGTGTAGAAGTCGTTGAGGAAGCGGCGGTGGCCGGCCGCGTCGATCCCGAGCTCGGCGGCGTCCTCGTCGGCGAAGGTCCAGCCGATGTCGTCGTGCCCGCGCACGTAGTTGACCCAGGCCGTGCCCTCGGGGAGGGCGTGCCGGCGCTCGAGGGCCTGCGAGAGGAGACGGACGTCGCGGGTGGCGAGCGCCTCCCAGGTGAGCGCCATCTGCAGCGGGTTGTACGAGAGCTGGCACTCCTCGACGTCGATGTACTCGATCACCTCGTCGGGGTGCACGATCGCCTCGGACTTGAACAGCAGCGCCGGAGCGGCCAGGCGGCAGACCTCGTTGAACGCGCGCAGCAGCAGGTGCGCCTGCGGCTGCGACTCGCAGGTGGTGCCGAGCTCCTTCCAGATGAACGCGACCGCGTCCATCCTCAGGGCGTCGACGCCCTGATTGGCGAGGAAGAGCATCTCTCCCGCCATCGCCCGGAACACCTCGGGGTTGGAGTAGTTGAGGTCCCACTGGTAGCGGTGGAACGTGGCCCAGACCCAGCGCCCGTCCTCCAGCTGAACGAAGGAGCCGGGATGGTCGTCCGGGAAGATCTCGCGCGTCGTGCGCTCGAAGGCGTCGGGCTGCTCCCGGTCCGGGTAGATCCAGTAGTAGTCCTCGAAGCGCTGCTCGCCGGCGAGCGCGCGCTGCGCCCACTCGTGCTCGTTCGAGGTGTGGTTGAAGACGAAGTCGACCACGAGTGCGATGCCCTGCTCACGCAGCTCGGAGGCCAGCCCGCGGAGCTGCTCCATGTCGCCGAGGTCCGGCCGCACGCGCCGGTAGCTCGAGACCGCGTAGCCCCCGTCCGACTCGCCCTCGGGCGCATCGAAGAGCGGCATCAGGTGCAGGTAGTTCAGGCCGATCTCGCGGAGGTACGGGATCTCGGCGCGCAGCCCCTCGAGGTCGCCCGCGTAGCGGTCGACGTAGCAGACCCCGCCCAGAGCCTTGTTCGAGAGGAACCAGGTCGGGTGCTGCTCGCGGGCGCGGTCGAGCGCGCGGAGCTCCTCGGGCCGCTCCTCCCAGGAGGCGGCGGCGAGCTCGACGATCGCGACGAGCTGGTCCTCGAGGTCGTCGCGGCCGGCGTACACCGTGGCGAGCAGATCGACCAGGCGCGCGAGGTGCTCGTCGAGGCGGCCGGAGAACTCGTCGTCGACGGCGCCGAGGCGCTCGCGGACCGCCGTCAGGAGGTCCGGTCCGGCAGGGGTCGCCTCCGCCTCGGCGCGCTCGGGCGGGGAGAGCTGGGTCGAATCGAACACCGTCGTCCTTTCGGGGGCCCCGGCGGGGGCGGATTCCCCGATGCTAGACGATCGGCGGACGCCCGGCGAACGCCATCCGGAGCACCGTGCGGGCCGAGAGGACGCGCTGGCCGCCCGGATCCGAGCGCCATCCCTCCCGCCAGCCGGCGAACCAGGCGCGCAGGGCGGCCGGGTCGCGACGCCAGCGGAGGCACTGGATCGCGGTCCAGGACCCCACGTAGACGAGCGCCAGAGGTGCGGCGAGGTTGCGGCGGGCGAGCCAGACGCGGTTGCGCGCGTTCAGCCGGTAGTAGTCGGCGTGACGGGTCGGCTGGATGACCGGGTGCTGGGCGACGAGCTCTCCCGCGTACCAGGCGGTGCGACCCGTGTCCCAGACCCGCCAGGCCAGCTCGATGCCCTCATGGGCGTAGAAGAACGGAGCCGCCCAGCCGCCCGTCCGGGCGAACACGTCGCGCCGCAGCACGACCGCTCCCTCCCAGACCGAGAAGACGGGGCCGGAGCGGCGGGGGTCGCCCTTGAGGATCCGCGGGATCCAGCGCCGCGGGCTCGGCGTGCCGTCCGTGCTGTCGACGCGGGGCTGCACCAGGCCGATGCGGCGGTTCGAGGCGAGCAGCGCGACCGCGTCGACGAGGAAGCGGGCGGACGGGATCCGGGCGTCGTCGTCGAGGAAGAAGAGGTACTCCCCCGCGACGGCGTCGACTCCGGCGTTCCGGCCCGCCGGGATGCCGAGGTTCTCGGGGAGCGCCAGGGCGCGCACTCCCTCGGGCAGGCCGTCCGGCTCCCAGCCGTTGCCGACGCAGACGACGTCCAGCTCGACGCCCTCCTGCGCGAGGACGCCGGCCAGCCCCGCGGCGAGGTCGTCGGGCCGAGTCCCCTGCGTCAGGACGACGACGCCGACCCGCGGCTCAGGAGCGGACACGCTTGGACGCCATGATCGCGACGAAGTGGCCGACCAGGGCGAGGAGGGCGAGCGGCAGCAGCGCCCCGACGAGGACCCGGTCGGCCGTGCCCGCTCCGACGACGAGGCCCACGAGGGCGGTCGCGAAGGCCAGCATCGTCAGCTCGACGGAGTGGTAGAGGCGGTGGAAGGGCAGGAAGCGGGCGGCGCGGCGAAGCCCCGCCAGCCCGGACGAGGACGGCACCGCCTCGCCCTTCGTGTCGGCCAGCTTCGTGAGACCGGCGTTCGCGCGCGCCACGTGCACCATGTCGTTGAGCGCCTTGTTGAGGACGATCACCAGGGCCAGGGCGAAGCCGATCGTGGTCCAGAGGAAGTCCGCCGGTGCCTCGAACGGGACGCCCGCCGCTCGCAGCCCGAGCGCGATCGGGATCAGCGCCTCGGTCGTGTAGTGCCCGACCTTGTCGAGGAACACGCCCGCCGGCGAGGACGTGCGGCGCCAGCGCGCGACCTCGCCGTCGCAGCAGTCCACCAGCATCTGCAGCTGGCCGAGGAGCAGCGCCAGCGCCGCTCCGGCGATCCCCGGGATCAGGAGGGCTGCCGCCGCGCTCCAGCCGACCAGGATCATCAGCCCGGTGACGCCGTTCGCCGAGATCGAGGTCTTCAGCAGCAGCCAGGTCAGGTAGGGCGAGAAGCGGCGCAGGTAGAGCGACGCCGTCCAGTGCTCGGCGTTGCGGCGGCCGCGCACCTCCGGGGGCTGCGCGACGGCGCGCAGCTCGGCGATGGAGCGGGGTCTCGTCGTCGTGGTCATGCGCCCCTCGGCGAGTCGGACCGCGGCTGGTGGCGGTGGGCGGAGATGTTGCTGGTCAGCCCGGCGAAGCCGAGCACGAAGCCGGTCCCCCAGGCCACGTGGACCGCCGGGATGACCACGGCGAACCACAGCATCGCACGCGCGCCGTCCGGCCGCGCGACCACGAGAGTGGCCGCCGCCACCAGGAGGAGGTAGGCGGCGGGCACCGCGAACCCGAGCAGGAGCCAGGGCGCAGCTCCGGCGAGCACCTGGACGACTCCCGCCAGCCCGACGAGCAGCCCGATCGCGAGCATCGCGACGAGCACGGGCGGAGCGAAGTAGCGCAGCGACCGCGAGGCCGGGAACATCCGGGTGAGCTCGCCCCGCCACATCCCGGTCGAGAGGAACTGCCGGAGCAGCGCGCGCATCGAGGGCCGCGGCCGGTAGGTGACGGTGAGGCGCGGAGTGAACCAGACGACCTCGCCGCGCTCGCGCAGCCGCCGGTTCAGCTCCCAGTCCTGCCCGCGCTTGAAGCGCTCGTCGAACAGGCCGGCGCGCTCGAGGGCGGAGCGGCGGAAGACGCCGAGGTACACCGTGTCGGCCGGGCCCTCCTCGCCTCCCACGTGGTGGGGTGTGCCGCCCAGCCCGATGCGGGAGCCGTAGGCCCGGGCGACCGCGCGCTGGAACGGGGTGAGGCCCTCCGCCGCCATCACTCCGCCGACGTTCGCCGCTCCGGAGCGCTGCAGCGCCTCGACCGCCGTGCGCGCGTACTCGGGCGGCAGGACGGAGTGCGCGTCGACCCGGACGACGACCGGGTGGCGCGAGGCGCGGATCGCGGCGTTGAGGCCCGCAGGAGTGGAGCCGACCTCGTTCGGCACGACCCGGATCCGCGGATCGGCCGCGCTCAGCTCGGCGACGAGCTGCTCCGTGCCGTCGATGCTCGGGGCGACGGCGAGGACGACGTCGAAGGGGCCGGTGTAGTCCTGATGCAGCAGCGAGTCGACCGCGGCGCGCACGTGGGCGACCTCGTTGAGGACGGGCATGACGTAGGAGACGCCGGGCAGGTCGGAGAGGTCGTCTTCCGGGATCTCGTGCTGCATGGGTCCAGTTCGTGCGGGAGGAGCGCGGGCGCAGGGATCCACCACCCTACCAGCGGGGAGCGCCGCGCCCCGGGCCGGGCCCGGACGCGGAAAAGCCCCCCGGGGACGGATCCTCGAGGGGCTGTGCGCGGCGGCGGAGGGTCAGCCGGCGGCCATCTGGCCGAGCGTCGCCTTCGCCTGGTAGCTCTGGCCGTTGCGGACGTAGGTCAGCTCGACCGCGGCGTTCGCGGCCTGCGCGCGGACCTGCGCGGTGAGGTCGGACGCGCTCGTGATCGGAGTGCTGTCGATCGCGGTGATGATGTCGCCCTTGGCGAGACCGGCCGCCTGCGCGGCACCGCCTCCGGAGACCTCCTCGATGCGGGCGCCGAGGACGTCCGCGGTCGAGTCGGAGACGCTCGCGCCGAGCAGGCCGTGCGAGGCGGAGCCGTTCGCGATGATCTCCTTCGCGATGCGCTCGGCGATCGCGCTGGGGATCGCGAATCCGACTCCGATGTTGCCGGACTGGCCGCTCGAGGAGGACTGGCCGGCGCTCGCGATCGCGACGTTCACGCCGATCAGCTCGCCGTCGCTGTCGAGCAGCGCGCCGCCGGAGTTGCCCGGGTTGATCGCCGCGTCGGTCTGGATGACGGGCAGCGAGATGGTGCTCTTCGCCTGGGTCGGCGCCTGCTGGCCCGGGATGTCGAAGTTGAACGGACTCTCGGTGCCGCCGCTCGAGCTGTCGCCCGAGTCGTCCGGAGCCGCCGAGGAGGCGACCTGGATGCTGCGGTTGAGCGCGCTGACGATGCCGTCGGTCACGGTTCCGGAGAGGCCGAGCGGGGCGCCGATGGCGACCGCCGTGTCGCCGACGTTGATCTTGGTGGAGTCCGCGAACGTCATCGGGCTGAGGTCGGTCGCGCCGGTCAGCTTGATGACGGCGAGGTCGAGGGTCGGGTCGGTGCCGACGACGGTCGCGTCGAAGATCCGGCCGTCGCTGGTCGTGACCGAGACGGTGCCGTTTGCGATCTCGCCGTCGAGGGTGACCACGTGGGTGTTGGTCAGGACGTAGCCGTCCTTCGAGAGCACGATGCCGGAGCCGGTGCCGGCGGACGAGCTGCCGCTCACCGCGATGGTGACGACGCTCGGAGTGGCCTTGGCGGCGACCGCGGTGGCGGTCGTCGCGTCCTCGGCGTTGTTGACCGTGATCGTCTGCGAGCCGCCGGCGGAGACCACGCGGGTCCCGCCGCCGTTGGAGGCGGACCAGAGGCCGAACACGCCGGCTCCCGCGACTCCGCCCACGACCGCGCCGATGGCGAGCGCCGCGACGACGCCCACTCCGGCTCGGCGCTTCGTGGCGGTGGGGGCGGGGGTGTACTCGGCGCCCGGGCCGAAGGGGCTCGAGGAGGGCGGCTCCTCGGAGCCGTGCAGGGTGTTCGCCGCGGGCGGCGCGTACTGCCCGTAGCGGGCCGGCTGGGAGACGGGCTGCGCCTCGTTGCCGGCCGTCGCGTTCGGCGTGTACGGCGGCTGGGTGGCCGAGGAGGAGGGGTGGGGGACGGTCGGGTTCTCGCTCTCGCGGTGCGCTCCGCCCCGGTGGATCGGCTCGGTGGGCCCGGTGGTCGAGGACGACGCTCCGGAGCTCTCGCCGGGGGTGCGCTCGGTCGCCTCTCGGGCGCCGGACTCCGTCGGCGTGGTGGGTTCCTCCGGCTGACGAGGACCCTCGTGACTCTCGGTCATGGGTGCTGCTCCTTCCAAGCGTGGATAGCTTGGCGATCGTACCTGGGGGTTTCTTATGACGGGCCTGCGAGCGGGAAATGAAACCGGCCGGACTGCTCGAGCGGGCACACTGGGCACGTGAGCATTCCCGGATCCTGGTCGCGCGCCGCGGCGGGCGCCGGCCTCCTCGGCCCCGGTGGCGAGGTCGCCGCCACCGTCTTCAGCGAGATGAGCGCGCTCGCCCTGCGCACCGGAGCGGTGAACCTCGGCCAGGGCTTCCCGGACGAGGACGGCCCGCGCGAGATCCTCGACGCCGCGCGCGACGCCATCGCGTCCGGGCTCAACCAGTACCCGCCGGGTCCCGGCTTCCCCGTCCTGCGCGAGGCGATCGCCGCGCACCGGCTGCGCTTCTCCGGGATCTCCCTCGACCCCGACGGCGAGGTCCTCGTCACCACGGGCGCCACCGAGGCCCTGGCCGCGGCTCTGCTGGCCCTGCTCGAGCCGGGCGACGAGGTCGTCACCTTCACTCCCCACTACGACGCCTACGGAGCCCTGATCGCCCTCGCCGGAGGGGTGCATCGCACCGTGCTCCTGCGCGGCCCCTCCTTCGCGGTCGACCACGACGAGCTGACCGCCGCGGTGAGCGACCGCACGCGCGTCATCCTGGTGAACGACCCGCACAACCCGACCGGTGCCGTCCTCCCGGCCGAGACCCGCGAGCTGATCGTGCGGCTCGCCGAGCGGCACGACGCCGTGATCCTGACGGACGAGGTCTACGAGCACCTTCGCTTCGACACCCCGCACGTCCCGCTGGCCTCCCTTCCCGGAGCCTTCGAGCGGACGCTGTCCGTCTCCTCGGCGGGCAAGACCTTCAGCACCACGGGCTGGAAGATCGGCTGGGTGACGGGCCCGCGCGAGCTGATCACGGCCGTCCTCGCCGTGAAGCAGTTCCTCACCTACGTCAGCGGCTCGCCGTTCCAGGGGGCCGTCGCCCTCGGGCTCGGGCTCCCGGACGCCTTCTTCACCGGCGCGGCGCAGACTCTTGCCGCCAAAAAGGACCTGCTGTCGACGGGCCTGGCTGCTGCGGGCTTCGGCGTCGCGCCCTCCTCGGGCGGCTACTTCGTCGTCGCGGACGCGGCACCGCTCGGCTACGACGACGGGGTCGAGCTCTGCCGAGCGCTCCCGGATCTCGCGGGAGTGGTGGCGGTGCCCGTGTCGGCGTTCTGCCGCCCCGAGGACGCCGCTCCCTACCGCTCGCTCGTCCGCTTCGCCTTCTGCAAGCGGTTCGAGGTGCTGGAGACCGCGGTCGCGGGCCTCGCCCGCATGGCGCGCTGAGGAGCCGGCCTCAGCGGATTCGGTCGGATGCCCGGCGCCGTCGGGCTGGGGGCGGCGGTCAGAGCGGCAGCACCCGGAAGCGCCGCAGCGCCAGAGCGGGGTTCTTCGCGCGCGCCGCGTCGATCCGCTCGCGCGAGACCCAGGCGACGGCGACATCCTCGACCTCGCCGAGGGTGACGGTCTCGACGCCCATCGGATCGACGATCATGCTCGTGCCGACCCCGATCGGCGGGGTCTGGTCGGCTGCGACGAGGTACACCGTGTTCTCGAGCGCGCGGGCGGTGACCAGCGTCCGCCAGTGCGCCTCCTTGAGCGGGCCGCGCACCCACTCGGCCGGTGCCGCGATGACGTCGACCCCGGCGTCGACCAGCCAGCGGCTGACCTCCGGGAAGCGCAGGTCGTAGCAGGTCTGCAGCCCGACGACGAGGCCGCCGACCTCGAACGTCTCGGGTGCGGCGATCTCCCCCGCGGCGACCCACTCCGACTCGGTCTGGCCGAAGGCGTCGTACAGGTGCAGCTTGCGGTAGCGGGCCACGAGCGCGCCCTCGGGGTCGAGCGCGACGAGCGTGTTCGCGATGCGGCGCCCGTCCACCGCCTCGACCATGCCCGCCACGAGGTGGATCCGGAGCTCGCGCGCGAGGGCCGCGAGAGCCGTGACGAACGGGCCGCCGAGCGCCTCGCCCGCCGCGACCAGATCGGGCCCGAGCGGATCGGTGAAGGCGGAGCTGTACTCCGGCAGCACCACCAGGCTCGCGCCGCGCTCGGCGGCGATCCGGGCCAGGCGCCCGATCGTCGCGATGTTCGCCTCCCGGTCCGTCGAGGGGGCGAACTGCGCCACGGCCATGCCGACGGCGCCGGTCATCAGCTCGGCGGGTAGAGGAAGAGGGCGACCTGGGAGGCCGGGATGGTGCGCTTGTGGTACGCGTGGTCGTTGCCCCAGTTGTACTCCTCGAGCGAGACGGTGCCGTCGGAGTTGACGGCCTGCACGTACGCGACGTGGTTGCCGGTGAACCAGGCGACCGCGCCGGGGACGGGCGTGCTGCTGGTCACCCAGCCGTGGGAGGCCCACTGGCCGGCCCACGCGTAGGCGCTGCCCCCGCCCGGGGTCATGTTGCCCCAGGTCCACTTGAAGGGTGCGCTCGTCGAGCCCTGGTCGCGGTTGATCCGCCACGCGACGAAGTCGACGCACTCGCGGTAGTAGTACCGCAGCGGCGAGAGGCCGCCGCCCTGGTCGTCGGTGAGCTGGTCGCGCCAGGGGTAGTCGTCGCCCTCCTCGCGGGGCGTGACCGAGGTGCTGGTGCCGCCGCTGCCTGCGGCGGCGCCGTCCGCGCCGGTCGTGCCTGCCGCGGCCTGCGCCTCCTGGGCGAGGCGGGCGGTCTCGGCGTCGCGGGCGGCCTGCTCGGCGGCGGCGAGCGCGCGCGCCTGGGCGGCCGCCTCGTCGAGCTGGGCCTGGGTCGGTGCGGTGAAGGAGTCGCGGATGACCTGCTCCTGGACCGCGGTCGGCGCGACGGTGAGCTTCTGGTTGCCGAGCGCCTGCACGCGGGCGGCGGCCTCGACGGCGGCCTGCGAATCGGGTGCCGGGTCGAAGGAGTAGGCGGGGAGCGCGGAGACCGCCACGAGGCCCGCGATGGCGGCGAGGGCGACCGTGCTGACGGTCGCGCGGAAGACACGGCCCCGGCGGCGGCGCACGGGGCGGACGGGCGTGAGGACCGGAGTGGCGACGCGTGCCGCGGGCAGCGCGTGCGGCGCCTGCCGCGGGCTCCGCCGGGTCGGGCGGTCGCCGAGCCCCTCGTTCGAGCCGTCGTCCCCGCGTTCGTCCCTCACAGCAGCACCCCTCGCATCGGGGTCGAGCCTAACGTGCGGGCCGGTCCGGCACACGCGTCGGCGCGGAGCGTCGGGAGGCCGGTCCGCGGATGCGGGTCGCGCGAGACCGGCTCGCGGTCGGCGGCGCCGCAGGCGGATCCGACGGTGACGCGGACGGGCGACCGGAGTAGCGTCCGGAGCGGAGCGGGCGCGACGGTGCGGCCGCGGGACGGAGGACGGCGATGATCCGGAGCGAGAGGGCCTTCAGCGGCTTCAGCGTGGACGACGTGGAGGCGGCGCGGGCCTTCTACGGCGGAGTGCTCGGGCTCGAGGTCGAGCTGAACGCGATGGGGATCCTCGACATCCGGCTGCCGGGCGGAGGCCGCGCGATCGCGTACCCGAAGCCGGACCACGAGCCGGCGTCGTTCACGATCCTGAACTTCTCGGTGGAGGACGTCGACGTGGCGGTCGCCGAGCTGCACGCGGCAGGCGTCACCACGGCGATCTACGACGACCCGTCGCTGCCGACCGATGCGGACGGAGTGATGCGCGGCCACGGGCCGACGATCTGCTGGTTCCGCGATCCGGCGGGCAACGTGCTGAGCGTGATCGAGGGCGACTGAGGTCTCCGCCCGCCCACTGTCAGCCGCGGGCAGCACGTCCGCGACCCGTGTTAACGACGAAAGCCGGCCCTTCTCAGGACCGGCTTTCGCTTTCTTGTTGCGGGGGCAGGATTTGAACCTACGACCTCTGGGTTATGAGCCCAGCGAGCTACCGAACTGCTCCACCCCGCGGCACAAGAAGAAACATTACACGCGTTCCGGCGCCGATGCAAATCGACGCGGCGGTGGGAGCGGGCTCCGGTCTCAGGCGGGCTTGGCGGCGCGCAGCACGGCGCTCCCGTCCACGCTCAGCCCGACCGCCGTCAGGGCGGCTGCGAGCTCGGACGAGGTGCGCGACCAGGTGCGGACGTCGGCGCCGACGGGAGCGGACGACGACGGGGCGACGAGCACCGCTCCGCCGGGGGCGACGAACCACTCCACCAGCCGCGCCCACTCCTCCAGGTCGGGGAGCCACGAGACGACGCCGGCGCTGCAGAGCACGACGTCGAACGAGTCGGGCTCCGGCAGCATGTGCCGCAGCTCGTAGAGGTTCGCGCTGACGAAGCGGGCGGAGCCGGCGAGGTCCCTGTCCGCGGCGGCGGCGCGTGCTCGGCGCACCGCGGGCATCGAGAAGTCGACGCCCACCACGCGGGCGCCGCGCTCGGCGAGCTCGAGCGCGTCGAGCCCGTCGCCCGAGCCGAGCTGGAGGATCCTCGGCCCGGGGTCGAGGAGCGCCGCGGTGACGAGCTCCGGGTGGAGCGCACCCTCGCCGGTGCGCTCCTCCCAGTACGTGCGGTTCAGCTCGAGCCACTCCCCCGAGCGGAGGTGCTCGCCGCGGTCGACCTGCACCATGCGGGCTACTGGCCGCCCTCGGCCTGCAGCGCCCGCGAGAGCGCCTCGGTCAGCTGCTCGTCCGCCGCCGCGAAGGCGGTGAGGTCGCCCGCCTTGAGGGCGTTCTCGCGAGCCGTGAGTGCGTCCCGCGCGTCGTTCAGCGCCTGCTGCAGCGCCGTCTGGTCGCCCGAGGCCGGCGTGGAGCCGGTGCCGCCGGTCGTGCCGCCCGCGTCGCCTCCGGTGTCGCCGCCCGAGGTGCCGGTGCCGGCGTCCGGAGTCGTCGGCGTGCCGGTGTCGCCCGCGTCGGCTCCCGAGTCGCCGCCGAAGAGGCTGTCGAGGGCCGCGTCGAGGGTGTCCTCGAAGGCGATGTCGTCACCGAACGCGACCAGCACCTTCTGCAGGAGCGGGAAGCTCGTGTCTCCGTTGGAGCGCACGTAGATCGGCTGGACGTAGAGCAGGCCGCCGCCGACCGGCAGCGTGAGCAGGTTGCCCCTCGTGACGGTGGTGTCGCCGCGGGAGAGGATGTTCAGCTCGTTCGCGACCGTCGGGTCGGTGGTGAACGCGTTCTGCACCTGGCCGGGGCCGGGCACCGTGTCGTCCTTCGGCAGCTCGAGCAGGCGGAGCGTGCCGTAGCCGTCGGCCACGGAGCCCGCCGTCGAGCCGGCGTCGGAGTCGGCCACGAGGTAGCCGGTCAGCACGTTGCGGCTGGCCTGCGCGCCCTGGACGCTCGCCGGGATGTACGTCGAGTAGAGCGAGTACGACGGCACGTCCTGATCCGGCGTCTGCAGCGTCAGGTAGTACGGAGGCTGCAGGCTGGTGCCGGTCGCGGCGGCCGTGGTCGCGGCTCCGCTCGTCGGGTCGTTCGGCGTCGCCCAGGCGTCCTCGCGGGAGTAGAAGGAGCCCGCGTCGGTGACGTGGTAGGTGCCGAGGACCGCGCGCTGGACCTTGAAGAGGTCCTCCGGGTACCGGACGTGGCTGAGCAGCTCGCCCGACATGTCGCTCACGGGCTTCACCGTGGTCGGGAAGATCTTCTGCCAGGTCTGCAGGATCGGGTCCTCGGTGTCCCACGCGTAGAGCGTGACGCTGCCGTCGTACGCGTCGACGGTCGCCTTCACCGAGTTGCGGATGTAGTTGACGTCGTCGGTCGGGAACTGCTGCTGCGTGTTCGTGTCGGCGATCGCCTGCGAGAGGCTCTGCACCTCCGAGTACGGGTAGTCGGCCGAGGTGGTGTACCCGTCGACGACCCACTTCACGCGGCCGTCGACGACGGTCGGGTAGGCGTCGGAGTCGAGCTTGAGGTACGGCGCGACCTTCTGGACGCGCTGCACGGGATCGCGGTCGTAGAGGATCTGCGAGTCGTCGTTCACGCCGTCCGAGAGGAAGATCTGCTCGGACTGGAACTTGATCGCGTAGACGAGCTTCTTGAAGACGTTGTCGAGAGCGGGGCCGCCCTCGCCGTCGAAGGTCGTGTAGGTCTGCTGCGCGCCGTCGGTGCCCGAGGGGTAGTCGAGCTCGATGTCGCGCGAGTCGTTGCCGCCCACGATCGAGTACGGCGGGGAGTTCTCGCCGAAGTAGATCCGCGGCTCGTAGTCGCCGAGGTCGCCCGTCGTCGGGACACCGGACTCGATGAACACCGGCTCTCCGTCGGCCGAGCGCTGGTTGCCGTACGCGGCGACCAGGCCGTAGCCGTGTGTGTAGACCAGCGTCTGGTTGTACCAGGTCTGGTTGGTGCCGAGGCCGTTGAGGTTCAGCTCGCGGACGCCGACCACGGCGTCCTGCGTCGATCCGTCGATGGAGTAGCGGTCGACGTCGAGCGCGTTCTGCGTGTCGCCGAACTTGTAGTACTGGCGGAACTGCTGCAGCTGCGAGAACGCGTCGGTGACGACGGCGGGGTCGAGGATGCGGATGTTCGCGGTGGTCTCGGCGTCCGAGCGCAGGGCGCCCGGCTCCGCGTCGGTGGTCGCGTCGTAGGGGATGACGTCGACGTCGCTGACGCCGTAGGCCTGGCGCGTCATGTCGATGTTGTTCTGGATGAAGGGCTGCTCGAGCGTGCGCTCGTTGGGCTCGACCTGGAACTTCTGCACGATCCACGGGTAGAGGGAGCCGACGAGCAGGCTCGACACGATCAGCAGCGCGGTGCCGATGACCGGGAAGCGCCAGCGGCCGATGAAGGCGGTGACGACGAAGAGGATCGCGACCAGCGCCGCGATGCCGGCCAGGATCTGCAGGCCCGGGATCGTCGCGTTGACGGTGGAGTAGGTGGCGCCGGTGATGCGGGGCCCCTGCTGCGCGAGCGTCGCGTACTGGTCGAGCCAGAGGCTGACCGCCTGCACGGCGAGGTAGAGGGCGGCGATGACCGCCAGCTGGATGCGCGAGGCCTTCGAGATGCGGATCTCGCGGCCGTTCACCCGGATCGCTCCGTAGAGGTAGCCGGTGGCGAGGGTCGCGAACGCCGAGATCAGCAGGACCGCCGACGCGAAGCCGACGATGCTCTGGTAGAAGGGCAGCTCGAAGAGGTAGAACGACGTGTCGAGGCCGAACTGCGGATCCGTGGTGCCCGAGGGCGTGCGGTTCCAGAAGGTGAGGCTCGTCTGCCAGCGGGTGGCGGAGGAGACGCCGGCGAAGAGGCCGAGCACCGCGGGGATCCCGAAGGTGGCCAGGCGCCGCAGCGGCTCCACGACCTGCTGGTAGCGGTCGATCTGCGAGTTGAGCTTCGCGTAGACCGGCCGGAGGCGGTAAGCCAGCATCAGGCTGATGAACACCGGCACCGCCATGGCGACGAAGCCGATGACGAAGAGACCGCCCGCCGCCGCCCACTGCGTCGTGAGCACGGAGAGGAAGCCGAGCTGGTCGTACCAGAGGATGTCGGTGTACAGACCGGCGAAGACGAAGAACGCCACCACCAGGACGGCCACCACCACGACAGTGACGGCGAGGACGCTCCGTCTCTTCCGCGGCGGGGTTTCGGTTGCTGTGGAACTCACGTGAGGGCCTCTTGCTGTCGAGATGTGAGGGGAGGCCACCCATGCTATGCGACGGCTGTCCGGCTCACCTGGGCGTCGACCCGGGGTCGGCGGGCGGGATCAGTCGAGGGGAGCGGCGGTGCTGCAGTCCGGCAGCCCGGAGGTGTCGCCCGCGGCGATGCCCTTCAGTGCGGCGAGGGCGTCGTCGAGGGTCGAGACCGCGAGCACGTCGAGCCCGTCGGGGACGTGGCCGACGACCTCGTTGCAGTTGGTCGCGGGGGCGAGGAAGTACTCGGCTCCGGCGCCCTCCGCCCCGTAGAGCTTCTGGCGGATCCCGCCGATGGCGCCGACCTCGCCGGCCGCGTCGATCGTGCCGGTCCCGGCGACGCTCCGCCCGCCGTTGAGCTCGCCCTCGGTGAGCTTGTCGATGATCCCGAGGGCGAACATCATGCCCGCGCTCGGCCCGCCCACGTCGTCCAGCTGGATGTCGACCTCGAACGGGAAGTCGAAGGCCGCTCCGGGGAGGACGCCGATGACGGCGGCGCCGTTCGAGTCGCACGGCGTGACCTCCACCTCCTGCCGGACGCCCTCGCGCTCGATGCTGACCTGCACCGGGGAGCCGGTGCCGAGGGTCTGCAGGGTCGCGCGCAGGGCGGTCGCGTCGGCGACAGGGGTGCCCGCGACCGCGAGGATCTCGTCCCCCGCCTCCAGGACGCCCTCGGCCGGGGAGCCCTCGGGCACCTGCACGACCGAGACGCGCTGCTCGACGGGGTAGCCGAGCTCGGTGAGCGCGGCGGCGATCGCCTCCTGCTGGGAGTCGGTCATCTCGGCCTGGTTCGCCTCGTCGCGCTCCTCGACCGTGGAGGAGGGAGGGAAGATCGCGTCGACCGGGACGACCGCCTTGGTCCTGTCGAACCAGGCGCTCGCGACCTCGACCCAGGTGGGCAGGCTCTGCGGGTTGCCGACGACCGACACGGTGAGCATGTCGAGCGTGCCGGCCGTGGGGTAGGTGGTGCGGTCCGGGATCGAGATGAGGGGCACGTCCTTGCTGCTGCCCAGGGTGTCGAACACTGGGCCGGGCTGCTCGATCACGTAGGGGGCGGGCGCGACGCCCAGACCGACCACGACGGCGACACCCGAGAGGAGGACGACCGGTCCGACCCACGGGCGGCGCGAGGAGGAGGAGGAGGGGCGCGGGTCGTCGGAGAACAGCGACACGGGGGCCTTTCTGGCAACGGGTGGAGCGGCTCCGCCGGGATGTTCGCGGCGGGCGGAAGCGGGCTGGGCCCGAGCGGTGCTCTGCACGCCGAGGCCCCGGGCGCTCGGGCTAACGTAGCTTGCACGACTGGGAGTCGCGCCGGAACCGGCGCCCTGTGCAGGGCCGCGGAGGCGGTGCGGCGACCGGATTCACGTGAGCGACGGAGGGCTGATCCCGATGGCCGATGGCGACAGTGCGGACCGAGCGGGCGGCGGCTCCGAGGACGAGTTCCGGGAGATGCTGCGGCAGTTCCTCTCGGGGAACGGCCCGGTCGACCCCTCGCAGCTCGCCGGAGCGGCGGGACTGCCGAACGACCCGGTGGCCCTGCAGAACCTGCTCTCGCAGCTGCAGAGCGCGATGCAGCAGAACGGCGACGGCGGCGTCAACTGGACGCTCTCGCTCGAGCAGGCGAAGCAGCTCGCGCGCGCCGAGTCCGCGCCGGTGTCCGACTCCGTGCGGGCTCCGATCGACGCGGCCTTCGGCGTCGCCGCGCTCTGGCTCGACGAGGTCGCGTACGTCTCCGAGCTGAGCCGCACGCCGCGCTCGATCAGCCGCCTCGAGTGGATCTCCCTGACGATGCCGGTCTGGACCCAGCTCGCCGAGCCGGTGGCGCTGAGCATCTCGGACGCGCTGACCCGCGTGCTCCGCGAGCAGGCCCCGGAGGAGATGCAGGCGATGATCGCCGGTGCCGAGGGCATGATGCGCGGGATCGGCGGCACCCTGTTCGCCCTGCAGCTGGGCCAGGTCGTCGGGCAGCTCGCCGCCGAGGTCGTCTCGGGCGGCGACATCGGCATCCCGCTGCTGGAGGAGAACGACGCGGCGATCCTGCCGCAGAACGTCGCCGCGTTCGGCGAGGGCCTCGACATCCCGCTGGACCAGGTGCAGCTGTACCTGGCGGTCCGCGAGCTCGCGCACGCCCGCCTCTTCCGGCACGGCAAGTGGCTCCGTCTCGCTCTCATCTCGCAGATCACCGACTTCGCGCGCGGGATCAGCATCGACACCACCCGCCTCGAGGAGCTGGCCGAGGGCTTCGACCCGTCGAACCCCGAGGAGCTCCGCGACGCGATGACCTCCGGCGCGCTCATCCCGCCGAAGACGGAGGAGCAGCTCGCCGCGCACGGCCGCCTCGAGACCGTCCTCGCCCTCATCGAGGGGTGGGTCGACGTCGTCACCGCGGCGGCGACCACCCGCCTGCCCAGCGCCGGGGCGATCGCCGAGACGGTCCGCCGCCGCCGCGCCTCCGGCGGCCCGGCCGAATCCGCCTTCGCGACCCTCGTCGGCCTGGAGCTGCGCCCGCGCCGCCTCCGCGAGGCCGCCGCGATGTGGCAGGCCGTGACCGACGCCGTCGGGCCCGAGGCCCGCGACTCCCTCTGGTCGCACCCCGACCTGCTCCCCGGCTCGGAGGACCTGGACGACCCGAGCGCGCTCGTCGCCCGGCTCACGGCCGAGGCCCGCGGCGAGACCCCGGAGCCCGACGAGATGGACCGCGCGCTGGAGGACCTGCTGAACGGCACGATGCCGCGCGAGGGCGACGGCGCCTCCGGAGACGCTCCGGACACGACCGACGACGCCGGCTCGCCGGACGACGACGACCGCGGCTCCTCCCCCACGGGCGACCGCCCCGTCTGACCCCCCGTCCGGCGCCCGCCTGTGGACAACTCGCGCGGCGCCGGGCCGGTCTCGGCCATGATCGCCGGATGGTGCTCCGGCTCGATCCCCGACTCCCCCTGCTCTGGCGCTCCGCGACCGCGGTGCAGCTCGGCCTCGACCGGCCGCACGCGGTCCTGGACGGCGTCGGCTACCCGGAGGAGCTGCTGCTCGACGCCCTCCGCGTGGGCACCAGCGCCGGCACCGTCCGCCTGATCGCGGCGCGCGCCGGAGCGAGCGAGGCGCGGGTCGACGAGGTGCTCGAGGCGCTCCGGCCGGTCCTGCTGCGCAGCGTCGAGCCAGGCCCTGCCCCGGCACCGCGGGTCGTCGTCGAGGGGACGGGCGCGGCACCGGACGCACTGCGCACGCTGCTCCGGAGCGAGGGCTGCTCGCTGCTCGCCGACGTCGGAACGCCGGACCTCGCCGTGCTGATCGCCGACTTCGCGGTCGCCCCCGCCCGCGCCGCGCACTGGCTCGCGGCCGACGTGCCGCACCTGGCGGTGGTGTTCGGCGACGAATCGGTGCGCCTCGGACCCCTGGTGGAGCCGGGAGCCGGACCGTGCCTGCACTGCGCCGAGCGGGACCGGATGGATCTCGACCCGGATCGTGCGCGCCTCGTGATCCAGGTGCTCGGCCGCACGGCCCCCACCCGCACGCCGCTCGCGAGCGCCGCGATCGCCGTGGCGGCCGCCGACGCCGCGCTGCGGCGGCTGCTCGCGGGCTGGCGAGGGCTCCGCGGGGCCGAGCGGGTCTACAGCGACGCCTCCGGAGCGTTCACCGTGCGGGAGCGGGAGCCGCACCCCGAGTGCGCGTGCCGAGCTCTTCGAGGAAGCGCGACGGCTCCCTCCGCGTGACGCGGCCGACCGTCGAGCGCGCCCACGAGAGGCGCAGGCGCCGGCGGGCCCGGGTGATGCCGACGTAGAGGAGGCGCCGCTCCTCGTCGATCGCCTCGAGGCCGGCGGCGTACGAGATCGGCAGCAGGCCCTCGGCGAGCCCCATCAGGTGCACCGACTCCCACTCGAGGCCCTTCGCCGAGTGCAGCGTGGCGAGGGTGACCGCGCCGCGGTCCGGCTCGTGGTGCACCTGCTGGCGTGCGATCAGGTCGTCGGTGAACTGGCGGAAGGTCCATCCGGCAGGGGCCTCGTCGACGAGGCGGGCCAGCGTGTCCAGCGACTCCCACCGGTCGCGCACCGCACCGGGCGCCGACGGGGGCTCGGCGCTCCAGCCGAGCGAGCGGAGGACGTCGCTCACCGACTTGAACAGCGGCTCGCCGCTGATCGACACGGACGCCGCGCGCAGCTGCATCACGGCCTGCTTCACCTCGGGCAGGTCGAAGAAGCGCTTGCCGCCGCGCATGTGCGCGCTCACTCCACGCTCGTGCAGGGCGTGCTCGATGACCGCCGACTGGCTGTTGGTGCGGAAGAGGACCGCGATGTCGGAGGGGCGCACCCCCGCCTCGATGTCGGCCGCGACCCGCGCCGCGATCCCGCGCGCCTCCGCGATGTCGTCCGGGTAGGCGTCGATCGCGGGCTCCGGCGCCTCGGCGGCGGCGACGGCGTGGAGCGAGAGGGCGCCGGGCCTGCCCCGCATGAGGCGGTTCGCGGTCTGCACGATCGGCACGGCCGAGCGGTAGTTCTCCTCCAGGCGCACCACGGTGGCGGCCGGCCAGCGGGACGGGAAGTCGAGGAGGTAGTCGGCCCGCGCACCCGCGAAGGAGTAGATGGTCTGGCTGGCGTCGCCGACGACGCAGAGGTCGCTCCGGTCGCCGAGCCAGAGCTCCAGGAGCCGCTGCTGCAGCGGCGAGACGTCCTGGTACTCGTCGACGACGAAGAAGCGGTACTGCTCGCGCACCTGCATCGCCATCGCGGGCTCGGACTCGAGCATCCCGGCGGTCACGAGCAGGACGTCCTCGAAGTCGATCTGGCGGCGCTGGTCCTTCAGCCCCTCGTACTCGTCCACGAGCGCGACCGTCTGCTCCAGGGTGAGCCGTCCGGGCAGGGGGCGCGTGCGGGCGGCGACGGCGTACTGCTCGAGCGAGAGGGCGGACACCTTCCGCCACTCGATCTCGGCCGAGAGGTCGCGGAGCGTCGCCGTGTCGAGCTTCAGGCGGAGCCGCTCGGCCGCGTGCCCGAGCAGGCGGGCCTTGCCGTCGAGCAGCTGCGGCATCGTGCCCCCCACCAGCTGCGGCCAGAAGTAGCCGAGCTGCGAGAGAGCCGCTGCGTGGAACGTGCGGGCCTGGACGCCCCCGGCGCCGAGCACCCGCAGGCGCGAGCGCAGCTCGGCCGCGGCGCGGCTGGTGAAGGTCAGTGCCATGACGCGACCGGGCGTGTAGACGCCGGTCGCCACTCCGTGCGCGATGCGGTGCGTGATCGTCCGGGTCTTGCCGGTGCCCGCTCCCGCGAGGACGCAGACCGGCCCCAGCAGCGCCTCCGCAGCCTCGCGCTGCCCCTCGTCGAGTCCGTCGAGCAGGGTCACGCGATCGGGCCGTTCTCCAGCTCGCCTCCGTACCAGTCCTCGATCATCGCGCGGGCGATGGACGAGCGGCCGGGCAGCAGCACGGACTCGAGCGAGTCGTGCAGCTGCTGCCGGGTGAACCAGCGCAGCTCGACGATCTCCTCGCCGTCCGGGAGCAGATCCTCCGGGGACTGGTCCTCGGCGAGGCGGGCGGTGAAGCCGACCATGAGGGAGGCGGGGAAGGGCCAGGGCTGCGAGCCGAGGTACTGCGGGTCGACGACGCGCATGCCCGACTCCTCGCCGATCTCGCGGATCACGGCGGCCTCGAGCGACTCGCCCGGCTCGACGAAGCCGGCGAGCAGGGAGAAGCGGCCGGTGCCCCACATCGCGTTCGAGCCGAGGAGGAGGCGGTCGTCCGCGTCGAGGACGCAGACGATGATCGCCGGATCCGTGCGCGGGAAGACCTGGCTGCCGTCGGTGGGCGAGCGGCGGACCCAGCCGCCCTGCTCGACGACGGTCGGGTCGCCGTTGCGGGGCGAGTAGCCGTGCGAGGCGTGCCAGTTCGCGATGGCGAGAGCCTCGGTGAACAGGCCCGCGTCGCGGTCGCTCAGGCGCTCGGCGATCGGGCGCAGGCCGCTCCACCGCTCCTCGTCGGGCTCGAGCTCGGCGGCGGCCGCGTCGGTGAGGACGGTCGCGATGACGGGGGTTCCGACCGGCTCGCCGGGGGCCTCGGCGAGCGTGCGGCCGAGGTAGATCCGGAGGGTTCCGGCGGTCACGTCCTCGGGGCGGCGCAGGAGGAGGCGGTCGGCCTCGACCAGAGTCCGGTCGTGGTGCAGGACGAGCACGCGGGTGGCGGGATCGGCGAGCAGCTCGTCGAAGAGCGCGGGCCGCGAGCGTCCGACGCCGTCGCGGTCGGCCGCCTGTCGCGAGAGCGGGAGGCGATCGGCGAAGGGCAGTGACATCCGGGGCTCATTTCGTGACGGGGGCCGCGAGGACCGCTGTCGCGGGCCTTCGACGGCATCGGCAGGACAGCGCGTGGTGGCGGGCCGGCCGGGCACGAGCCGCCTACCCTGGAAACCATGGCCAGATCCCATCTCACTCTAGCCGCGCTGGCCACCTCGGCCGTCGAGGGCCTCGACGTCCGCTCCGCGCGCCCCTTCACCTCCTCGACGCACGGCGACTTCGACTCCGCCCTGCTGACGACGCGCGAGGGCGCCCGCCTCGTCGTGCGCGTGCCCACGTCCGCGCTCGCGGAGCAGGAGCAGCTCGGCGACCTCGTCGCGCTCCGGGCGCTGACCGCCGGCATCCGCAGCCGCCTGCCCTTCGATCTGCAGGAGAGCGTCGGGCAGACGCCGTTCGACGGCACCCGCGCGGTCGTCTACGAGTACCTCGAGGGAGATCGCGTCCTCATCGACGACGTGGCCGCGCAGAGCGGGCTCGCGGACTCGATCGGCCGGGCCGTCGGGGCGATCCATTCGCTCCCGGTGTCCTTCGTCCAGGAGGCGGGCCTGCCGATCGCGACCGCGCGCGACAGCGTGAACGAGACGGTCGCGGTGATCGAGCGCGCGGCCGACACCGGCCACGTCCCGGCGGCGCTCGTCGCGCGCTGGGAGTCGGCCTCCTCCGACGAGGCGCTCTGGCAGTTCGACTCGACCGTGGTGAACGGCTCGATGACCGCCGACTCCTTCCTCCGCTCGGGCGACGTCGTCGCGGCCGTGCTCGGCTGGGCGGCGCTGCGGGTCGGCGACCCGGCGCGCGACCTGCACTGGCTGCTGAGCGCCCCGGGCTCCGAGACGGCGCTCTCCGCCTACTCCCGGATGCGCGCGGGAGCAGTGGACCGCACGATCCGCCAGCGCGCCCAGCTCTACGCCGAACTCGAACTCGCCCGCTGGCTGCTGCACGGCACCGAGACCGACGACTCCGCCATCGTGGACGACGCGGTCGCCATGCTCGACACGCTGGTCGACAGCGTGCTCGGCGACCTCTCCGCGCCCCTCTCGACCGACACCGGCCCGGTGCTGGCGGTCTCGGAGGTCGAGGAGCTGCTCAACCGCACGCCGGGAGCCCGCACGGGCTCCTCCGCTCACGGCCGCGGGCTCGCTCCCGTCGCCGAGGAGAGCGACTCCGCGAGCTCGCGCTCGGAGTAGAACCGCTCGGGCCGCAGCACGAGGTCGTCGGCGACGAAATAGAACACGGCGTCGACGCTCTCGAGCGGCACCCCCCGCCAGCGCGAGTAGGCGAGCCGGTACAGCGCGAGCTGGAACTGCTTGAGCTCGAGGTCGGCGGCGTCCTTCGGCGCTCGCCCGGTCTTCCAGTCGACGATCTGCACGCCGTCCTCCGTCGGGTACACCGCGTCGAGCTTGCAGACGACGACGTGGCCGGCGAGCTGGAGGTGGATCTCGATCTCGACCGCCTCCGGGCGCCGGTCGGCCCACTCCGAGCGCTCGAACGTGGCGATCAGGGCGTCGAGCCGCTCCTGCTCGACGGACGCGGGGCCGGCGTCGTCGAGCTCGTCGGGGAAGGTGTCGACCGCCTCCGCCCCGCCCTGGACGCCGAAGCGGTTCTCGACCCAGGAGTGGAACGTCGTGCCGAGCCGGGTCTGCCGATAGGGGCGCTCCGGCATCGGCCGGCGCAGCTGCGCCGCGACCTCGTCCGGCGTGCTGACGATGTCCTTGAACCGGGAGGCGGGGATGCGGGTGGGCAGCGGCGTGCGCTCGCCCCCGGCCAGCCGCACCGCCCGCTCGGCGAGCAGCAGGCGGATGTCGTCGCCGCGCGCCCCGAGCAGAGCGGGCTCGGCGCTGCGGACCCGGGCGGCGGCGGCGCGGACCCGGTCGCCGCGGGAGCCGAGCGGATCGTGGGGCCAGCGGAACGTGCGCGGGGCCCGCTCGAGCGGGTTCTCCTCGTTCGCGGGCTCGGTCGGCAGCGGCGGGATCGTGCCGGCCTCCTCGAGGTCGCGGAGGAAGACGCCCGGTCCGCGCGGCTTGGCCTGGCCGGCCCACCACGAGCCGCTGAGCAGGAGGTGGTGACGCGCCCGCGTGACGGCCACGTAGGCGAGACGCCGCTCCTCCGCCTCGTTGCGCTCGCGGAGGGTGTCGCCGAACGCTCCGATCGCGTCGACGACCTCCTTCTGCGTGCTGCAGCCGCGCCAGGCGAGATCGGGGAGCTCGGCGGCGTCGCCGCGGAACGCGTAGGGCATCGCGCCCAGTCTGACCCACCCGCGGAAGCCCTCGACCGGCGTGCCGGGGAGCTCGCCGTCGACCATCCGCGGGACGGCGACGAGGTCCCACTCCAGACCCTTGGAGCCGTGGATCGTCAGCAGCTGCACCGTCCCCGGCTCCGGGTCCTCCGGTCGCGGGGCCAGGCCGTCGCGCTTGTCCGCGAGGACGAGCCAGCGGAGGAATCCGCGGAGGGAGGAGCCGGTGCCGGCGCCGCGGTCGTCCGTCTGCAGGTACCCGGCCACCGCCTCGCGGAAGGCCTCGAGGTTGGCGCGGCCGTCCCCGCGCGACTCGTTCGCCTCGACCTCGATGTCCAGGCCCAGCTCCTGCTCGACCAGGGTGACGAAGTCGAGGAGGTCGAGCCCGGCCCGGGCGCGCAGCCGGGCGAACAGGGTGCCCGCCTCGTGCAGGCGCCGCAGGCCCTCGGCGCTGAACCCGCCGAGCGCGGAGTGGTCGATGCGCCCGTCGTCGCCGGGGCGGCGCGCCGCGATGAAGTCGAGGGCCTCGACGATCGAGCCGCCCTCTCCCTCGGTGACGGAGGCGCGCATCCGCTCGCGCACCTCCTCCGGAAACAGCCTGTGCGCGTGGTCGCGCGCCGCGAGCCACGAGGCGAGGTCGCGCAGCGCCTTGAGATCGCGGACGCCCAGACGCCAGCGGGCGCCGGCCAGGAGGCGGACGAGCTCGCTGCCGGCGGCCGGGTCCTCGACCACGGTGAGCGCGGCGACGAGGTCGGCGATCTCGGGCTGCCGCAACAGGCCCCCGATGCCGAGGATGTGGTACCGGACGCCGTGCTTCGCCAGCGCGGCGGCGAAGCGGTCCATGTGCGCGCGCACCCGGAAGAGCACCGCGGCCGACGGCGGCTCGGCGCTCTGGCGCAGGCGCCCGGCGAACCAGGCGGCGACGTCGTCCGCCTCCTCCTCGATCGTCTCGGGGAAGGTGAGCTCGACCGGGTGCTCGGAGGCCTGCGGACCCGCGCTCAGCGTGTCGACCGCGACCGCGCTCCCCGCCGACAGCGGCTCCACGATCGCGTTCGCGGCGGTCAGCACGCGGCGGCCGTTGCGCCAGCTCGTGCTGAGGGAGAAGCGGCCCGCTCCCCCGAAATCGGTGCCGAAGCGGCCGAGCCCCTCGGCGCTCGCACCGCGCCAGCCGTAGATCGACTGGTGCGGGTCGCCCACGGCCATCACTCCCTGCCCGGCGAAGAGCCGCGAGAGGAGGCGGGTCTGCAGCACGGAGGTGTCCTGGTACTCGTCGAGGAGCACCACCCGGTACCTCGCGCGGTGCTCGTCCACGATCCGCGGCACCCGGTCGACGATCCGTAGCGCGAGGGCCACCTGGTCCGAGAACTCGACGAAGCCGCGCTCGGCCTTCGCCTCCTGGAACCGCTCGGCGAGCGCCGTCAGCACCGGCAGCGCGCCCACGGCCTGCAGCGCCTTCTCGAGCTCGCGGTAGAGCCCCGAGCCGCTGCCTCCGCGCGGCAGCTCGCCCAGGCGGAGGAAGTCCTCGGCGAACGCGGCGACCGCGGCCGGATCGGCGAGGTTGTCGGCGAGGTCGTGCGCGAGCGAGACGACGAGGTCGGTCAGCCGGTCGATGCCCGCCTCCACCTCGAGGATGCGCGGATCGGCCGTGTCGGCCACGACTCCCCGCGCGAGATGCCAGGCGGAGGCCTCGGAGAGCACGGTCGCGTCCCCCTCGCGGCCGATCAGGGCCGCGTTGTCGCGGAAGATCGTGTTCGCGAAGGCGTTGTAGGTCGAGACGGTGGCGGCCTCGAACGGGTCGGGCGCCGACTGCCCGGGCGCGAGCGGGAGCAGGCCCGCCGCGCCGAGCTGGTCGATCCTCCGCCCGATGCGCTCGCCGAGCTCGGCCGCCGCCTTGCGGGTGAAGGTGAGGCCGAGCACCTCCGACGGCGCCGCGTGGCCGTTCGCGAGGAGCCAGAGGACGCGGTTCGCCATCGTCTCGGTCTTGCCGCTGCCTGCACCGGCGACCACCAGGGCAGGCTCGAGCGGCGCCTCGATGACGGCGCGCTGCTCGGCGGTGGGCGGGCGCAGGTCGAGGCGCTCGGCGATGGTCAGGGCGTCGATCACGGCAGCTCCTCCTCGGAGACGGCGGAGGGGTCGGGGTCGGCGGGGCCGGAAGGATCGGCCGGCGCATCGGGACCCGGCTCCTCGGAGTCCTCCAGGTCCTCTGTCTCGTCGACCTCGTCGATCGCCAGGAGTCCGTCCCCCGGGACCTCGGGCACCGCGTGGATGCGGTACCGCAGGGCGTCGCCGGGGGAGAACGGGGTCGCGTCGAGCAGGCCCGAGAAGCCCGCCGCCGCCATGCCCAGGGCCGCGGCGCGGACGCGATCGCGCAGCCGCTCCAGCTCCTCCTCGCCGAAGCGCTCCTGGACCACCTCGCGGTACGGCTTCCCGCGCACGCCCGTCGCCACGAAGAGCAGCTTCGCGCCTCCCCCGTCGGCCGGGTCGGCCGCCTCGATCGCCCCTTCGGCGACGGCGAGCTGATAGCTGCCCAGCTGCGCGTGCTCGGCGATGTCGTCCTTGCGGGGGGTGCTGCGGCCCGTCTTGAGATCGACGATCGTGACGGAGCCGTCGGGCGCGCGCTCGACGCGGTCGATCGAGCCCCGCACCCGGGCGGGCGGGACGTCGAGCTCGAACTGCTGCTCGCGGCCGAGCACCACGCCTCCCCCGCGCTCGAAGTCGGCGAGGTAGCCCGCGAGGCCGTCGATCAGCCGCCGTGTGACGCGCTTCTGCCGCTCCCCCAGCCAGGGCGACTCGAAGACCAGCTCGGGCCACCGCGACTCGAGAGCCGCCCACAGCTCCTGCGGATCGGGCCGCTCGGCGTTCTCGAGGACCCAGTGCACGAGGGTGCCGACCCCCATCGCCGTGCTCGTCGTGGAGCCGGAGACGGCGTCGACGAACCAGTCCAGAGGGGACCGCTCGAAGGCCTCGAGGCGGCTCGGCGAGACGGAGACGGGACGCTCGGGGTCGCCGACGTCGAAGAGCGGCTCCGTGGTCGAGGGCTCGAGCACCCCGGACCAGGAGGAGGGGTCGGCGCCGGGGACCTCCGCGAGCGCCAGGGCGCTGAGCCCTCGGATGGCGGCGGGAGCCTCGGTCGAGTCCGGTGTGGTGGCGGTCCGGCGCAGCGCCGCCACCGCCCCGCGCAGCGTGAGCGGCACCGCGGAGGCCGGATCGAGCCGCGGCGCGTCCGGCGGGGTGAGCCGGAAGAAGAGGGAGGGCGTCTCGTCCTCGCCCGCGACGGCGCTGAGCACCAGCTGCCGCCGGGCGCGCGAGGCGGCCAGGGCGAACATCCGGAGCTCGTCGTCGAGAGTGGCCTTGCGGGCGTCGAGCGGCAGTCCGCCCTCGCCGCGGGCGTGCCGCAGCAGGCCGTCCGGATCGAGCAGCGAGCCGCGCTGGCGGAGGTTGGGCCAGACGCCGTCCTGCAGTCGCGCCACCACCACGACGTCGAACTCGAGGCCGACGACGGAGGAGGGCGTGCCGATGAGGACCGCGTCCTCGACGGAGCGCGGAGCGAGCGTGTCCTCGGGGACCTCCGCCTCGAGGATCTCGGTGACGAAGCCGACCGCGGAGTGCCCGGTCGCCCGCTCCACGAACCGGCGCGCGGCGCTGAAGAGGGCGACCACGCCGTCGAGGTTGCGGTTGGCCTCGGCGGCGGTCAGGCCGGTGCCGAGGGCGAGCTCGCGCCAGGAGGACGCGACGCGGCTGGACTCCCACGCCGACCACAGGAGCTCCTCGATCGAGCCCCCCTCCTCGTGCAGGCGGCGGACCCGGTCGATCGTCACGGCCAGCCGCTCGGCCTGCCGGGCGGGAGCGGAGTCGATGGTCGCGAATCGGCCGGGCGCGGCGAGGGCCTCGACCAGCAGCGGGTCGCTCGCGCGGATGCCGCCGCCGGCCAGCTCCTCCGCCCGGAGCGCGAGCCGGAGCCTGCGCAGCCCCAGCCGGTCGACCCCGCCGAACGGGCCGAGCAGCAGCTCCGCCGCGAGCTCCGCTTCGAGGGGCCGCTCGCCGATCGCGACGCCGACCAGCACGAGCAGCGCCCGGGCCGCGTGATCGTCGCGCAGCGCCCGTCCGGCGAGCACGGAGCGGGTCGGCACCTCCGCCACCGCGAGCGCCTTCACCAGCGGCTGGACCGCGGCTCCGGAGCGGACGACGACCGCCATCCGCCGCCACGCCACTCCGTCGCGCAGCCGCCGCTCGCGCAGCAGCCGCGCCACCGTCGCCGCCTCGCGCGCCGCCGTCGGGGCGTGCAGCACCAGGACGGGTGCCGGGCCCGCCTCGGGGGCCGGAGCCGCGACCGCCGCCCGCTGCCGGCCGGCCGCCGCGGTGCCGATCCGCTCGGTGGCCGCCGACACGACCGCCCGCAGCGCGGCCGAGTGGCGGTGCACGCGCGCGAGCACCAGCGTCTCGACGTCGGACGCGCCGATGCTCGTGGCGAACCGGCCGAGCGTGTCGGAGGCCGCGCCGCGGTAGGCGCTGGTCGCCACGTCCGGGTCGCCCAGCGCGATCACGGTCACCCCGCGCTCCGTCAGCGCGCGCAGCAGCACGAGCGTCGACTCGCTCGCCTCCTGGAGGTCGTCGACGACGACGAGGCGCAGCGCGTCGATCCGCTCGCCGCCCTCGCCGGCGCGGATCGCCTCGGCCGCGTAGGCCGCGAACTCCGCCGCGTCCAGACGGGTGCCCGCCTGGGGCGCCATCCACTCGACCACCTCGCGCAGCTCGTCGAGCACGTCGGCCGCCGCGCTCCACTCCCCTCGCTCGGCGTCGACCCCGAGGGCGCGGATCGCGTCCGAGTCGAGCCCGTGCTCGGTCGCCCGCATCCCGAACTCGCGGAGCTCGGTCCGGAAGCTCCGCAGCCGCAGCACCTCGGGGCTGAACTCCTCCGGCCACCGCGGGCCGGTCCCCTCCTCGAGGTGGCCCTCGACGAGCTCCGACAGGAGTGCGTCCTGCTCGCCGCCGGTCAGGAGGGTCGGCCGCTCGAGGCCGCGCTCCTTGGCGGAGGAGGTGACCGCCTCGAACGCGAGCGAGGTCGCGGTCCGGGCGAGCGGGCCCCGGGTCGGCACTCCCAGCCGCAGGGCGAGCACGTCGCGCAGGGCGGTGGCGGCGGTGCGGCTGGCCGCGAGCACCACGACCGACTCGGGCGGGTACCCCCGCCCGAGGACGCGCTCGGCGACCAGCTCGACGACCGTCGCGGTCTTGCCCGTCCCCGGCGCCCCGAGCACGGCGGCGCTGCGGCCCTCGGGCAGCGCGAGCACCGCGCGCTGGGAGTCGTCCAGCACGACCGCGGGCTCGCCCGGGAGAGCCTCGCCGACGGAGGCTGCGGTGGAGGGAGCGGGGGTCGCGGGAGCGGTCACACGACCACGGTAGCCACCGGGTCCGACACTCCCGCCCGTCCCCGCCGGGAGCCCCGGCCGCCCGCTCCGCTCACCGCGAAACCGGCGCGGTCGTCCGAGCGCGGTCCCGTATCCTGACACCCTCGTCCCCTCCCGAAAGGCACTGCTGGTGGAAATCCGTATTGGAATGGTCAACACCCCGCGCGAGCTCAACTTCGAGTCGTCGATGTCCGTGACCGAGGTCGAGAAGACGGTGACCACCGCTCTCGAGGCCGGCACCGCCGTCCTCCGCCTCCGCGACGAGAAGGGCAAGATCTACATCGTCCCGACCGCCACCATCGCCTTCGTCGAGGTCGGCTCCGAGGAGTCGCGCCGCGTCGGCTTCGTCGCCTAGAGCGTCCCGGGCGGACACGTCGTGGAGCTCCTCTTCATCACCCTGTTCGGGGTCCTGATCGGTCTCGCCGCGCGCTACGGGCTGCCGCACCGGCACCTGCACGGCTCCGTGCTGGTCCCGGCGATCGGCGGCCTCGTCGCCGCAGTCGTCTGGGTCGCACTGACCTGGGCGGGCCTGCCGTGGGACGGCGGCCTGATCTGGGTCCTGTCCCTCGTCGCGACCGCCGTGGTCGTCGTCCCGGTCGGCCTCTCGCTCGGGCGCAGCCGCGCCCGCCGCGACGAGGCCTCCCTGCAGGCGATGCTCTCGGGACGCGTCGCCCCCTGATCCGAGCCGGAGGCGCGGGAGTCCTCGGACTTCCGCGCCTCCGTCGTTCCGGATTCCGGGGCAGTGCGACGCCGGGAACCGTCAGGCCGTGAGCCCCAGCGCGTCCATCCGGCGCGTGTGCGAGGCGATGAGCTCGGTGAACACCGGCTCGATCCGCGACTCGTCGGAGTCGTGGTTGCCCGACCCCATCAGCGCGGAGCGCGCCACGAGAAGGGTGTCGCCCACCAGGCGGCGGCCCCAGACGGCCAGGCGCGAGCCCAGGCGCTCGTCCGCGGCGATCTCGCGGCGGAGGATCGCGATCACGCCGTCGACGCCCGTGTCCGCGCCGAGCGTCTGCGCGATGCGCGGCCCCACGTCGGTGGGCAGCCCGCCGGTGAGGCGGATGAAGAAGTCGTCGAGCAGGCCCGCCGTGATGTACGCCGAGAGCAGCGTCTCGTGGAGGTCCGCACCGCGGGTGAGCCGCTCGAAGGTGTCGATCGCGGGGCGGAACGGAGTCATGGCCTCGCCGGGCTCCACGTCGCGGCGGCGCAGCTCGGCGACGACCGCGTGGTGCTTCGCGAGCGCCGTGCCGGCGGCGGAGGAGATGGCCTCCTTGTCCGCGAGGTCGTCGGTCTCGGCGACGGCGCGCGCCAGCACCTCGAACACCGCGAGCTGGAGGTAGGCGACCTGGCCGAGGTAGGGCAGCACCTCGGGGGTGAGGTCGGCGAGGTCGACGCGGTCGCGCTTCTGGCTCGACTCCCCGCGGGGCGTCAGGCGGGGCACCTCGAGCAGGGGACGTCGACGTCGGAACCAGGCAGCCATTTCCTCAGCATAGGGCGCCGGAGGAGCGGGGTTCCGGGGCCGGCGGGGCCGGGAGCAGTAGACTCGCCGGGATGTCACCGGCGTTGGATCGGTGACCCTGCGCCCGGAGTCGTACAGGGGCGTAGACCGTTCGACACGACAGGCGCTTCACTCCGTGACTTTCTCCGATCTGAACATCGACGACGACATCGTCGCCGCACTCGCCGCCAAGGGCATCCTCGAGCCGTTCCCCATCCAGGAGCAGACGATCCCCCTGGCCCTGCAGAAGCAGGACATCATCGGCCAGGCCAAGACCGGCACCGGCAAGACCTTCGGCTTCGGCCTCCCCCTCATCCAGGCCCTCGGCACCGGCCCGGAGCCGGGCGTCAAGGCGCTCATCGTCGTCCCGACCCGCGAGCTCGCCGTGCAGGTCACCGAGGACATCGAGCTGGCCGCCTCCAACCGGCCGACCAAGATCGTCTCGATCTACGGCGGCAAGGCCTACGAGGGCCAGATCGAGCAGCTGAAGGCCGGCGCGCAGATCGTCGTCGGCACCCCCGGCCGCCTCCTGGACCTCGCCGGGCAGCGCCTGCTCTCGCTCGCCAACGTGCAGGTGATGGTCCTCGACGAGGCCGACAAGATGCTCGACCTGGGCTTCCTCTCGGACATCGAGAAGCTGTTCGCGCAGACGCCGCCCACCCGCCACACCATGCTCTTCTCGGCGACGATGCCGGGCGCGATCGTCGCGCTCGCGCGCCGCTTCATGAACAAGCCCATCCACATCCGCGCGACCGACCCCGACGAGGGCATCACGCAGGCGAACATCAAGCACATCGTCTACCGGGCGCACTCGCTCGACAAGGACGAGGTCATCGCGCGCATCCTGCAGTCCGAGGGCCGCGGCAAGACCGTCATCTTCACCCGCACGAAGCGCGCCGCGGCCCGCATCGTCGAGGAGCTCAACGACCGCGGCTTCAACGCGGCGGCCGTGCACGGAGACCTCAACCAGGAGCAGCGCGAGCGCGCGATGGCGGCGTTCAAGGCCGGCAAGAAGGACATCCTGATCGCCACCGACGTCGCCGCGCGCGGCATCGACGTGAACGACGTCACCCACGTGATCAACCACACGATCCCGGACGACGACCAGACCTACCTGCACCGCGTCGGCCGCACCGGGCGCGCGGGCAAGACCGGCATCGCGGTGACCTTCGTCGACTGGGAGGACCTGCACAAGTGGGCCCTCATCAACCGGGCGCTGGAGTTCGGCCAGCCCGACCCGGTCGAGACCTACTCGTCGTCGCCGCACCTCTACACCGACCTCGACATCCCCGCGGGGACCAAGGGACGGCTGAAGCCGACCCCGATCCCGGCCGAGGCGAAGGCCGACGCGCGCCCGGACCGGGGCGAGCGCTCCGACCGCGGCGAGCGCTCCGAGCGGGGCGACCGGCCGCCGCGTCGCCGCACCCGCTCCGACTCCGCCGACTCGACCGCTCCGCAGCAGACCGGCCCCGCTCCCTCGAGCGAGAGCAAGGAGCACCACGACGGCAACAGCGAGCCGCGCCGCCGCACCCGGTCGCGCCGCCGCTCGCCGCGCCCTGACGCGCAGGCCTGAGCCTCCGCGCCCCGAGCCCGTCCCCCCGCGATCCGTCGCGGGAGGGCGGGCTCCCGGCGTCTCAGCGGCTCTCCCGCGACTCAGCGGTGTCCCCACGCGACTCAGCGGCTCTCCGCCTCTCAGCGGTCACGGTGATCCGGCGGCTCTCCGCCTGTCAGCGGCTCTCCGCGACTCAGCGGGCGGAGGAGCGGATCGCGTCGACGGTCGCGCGCGCGGTCGTGTTCTCGCCCAGGCGGTTGGGCTTGCCCGTGCCGTGGTAGTCGCTCGAGCCCGTGGTGACGAGCGAGTACTGCTCGGCGAGCTCGCGCAGGCGGCGCTTGCCGTCGGCCGTGTTCTCGCGGTGCTCGACCTCGAGGCCGAACAGGCCGGCGTCGACGAGCTGCGGGAGGATCGACTCGACCGCGATCCCGCGGGCGCTCGCGGCCGGGTGCGCGATGACCGGGACCCCGCCCGCCGCGCGGACCAGGCGCACGGCGTCGACCGGGTCGGGCGCGTAGTGCGGGCGGTAGTAGCCGCCGCGCCAGTCGAGGATCCCCGCGAAGGCCGCGGAGCGGTCGGTGGCCAGGCCGCGGGCGACGAGCGCGTCGGCGATGTGCGGACGCCCGATGGTCGTGCCCGGGCTGGTCTGGGCGAGGACGTCGTCCCAGGTGAGGTCGTAGTCGGCCGCGATCGCGGTGACGATCGCCTCCGCGCGGTGCGTGCGGGCCGAGCGGATGCGCGCGGTCTCGGCCACGAGCCCCGGATCCGCCGGATCGACGAGGTACGCGAGGACGTGGACGCTGGCCCAGCCGACGCGGGAGGAGAGCTCCATGCCGGGCAGCAGGTCGATGCCCGCCTCCTCGGCCGCGGCGAGCGCCTCGGCCCAGCCGCCGGTCGTGTCGTGGTCGGTGAGCGCCACTCCGGCGAGCCCGGCCGCGGCCGCGGCCCGCACCAGGACGGCCGGAGCCTCGGTGCCGTCGGAGACGACGGAGTGGGTGTGGAGGTCGTAACGGCCCCCGTCGACATGCATGCGCTCATCGTAGACGCGCCGCCTGCGAGCCCTCCGATGCCCTAGTAGCCTGGGCGGCGATGGGGACGAGACTGGTGAAGACCGCGGTGGCGGTGATCGTGGCGATCGCTCTGCTGGTGGTCGCGGCGCCCGGCTTCTTCGGGATCGCCCGGGAGGCCCCCTTCGCCCAGCTGGTGCCGTTCCGGCTCGCGACGGGCGCGGCGGCCGTCGGGCTCGCCGCTGTCCTGGTCGTGATCGCGGTCCTCGTCGCTCCGGTCAGGCGCCTCGCGCTGGCCCTCGCGGCGCTCGGCGTCGTCTTCGCGCTCGTGCTCGCGGGAGTGCAGGGAGCGCGGGGCTACGACTCCGCCGCTCCGCGCGCCCACCGCCTCGCCGACGTGCGCCTCGCGACCTGGAACGTGCTGCACGACGGCGTGCCCGTCGACACGATCGCCTCGCTCGCCCGGGAGAGCGCGGTCGACGGCATCGCCCTCCTCGAGGTCTCGCAGACGCACGCGCAGGACGTCGTGAACGCGCTCAGCGCCCAGGGGATGTCGATGACCCTCCACTACGCCGGGTCGGGCGCCGACGACGGGGCGGCCCTGCTGCTCTCCCCCTCGCTCGGCGGCTACAGCGTCGACACCGCCGCGGTCGTCACCGGATCGACACCGTCCCTCGTCGCACGCCCCGACACTCCCGAGCGCCCCGTCCTCGCCGCGGTGCACACCATGGCGCCGATCCCCTCGCGCCTCGCGGAGTGGCGGAGCGATCTGCTCTCGGTCTCCGCGCTCTGCTCCGCGGAGGAGGACGTCGTGGTCCTCGGCGATCTGAACTCCACGGTCGACCACTGGACCGGGCTGCCGGGCTCGGCCACGCTGGGCGGCTGCCGCGACGCGGGGACCGTCGCGGGCGGCGCCGCCCTGGGCACCTGGCCGTCCTCGGTCCCGCCCGCGCTCGGCGCCCCGATCGACCACGTCCTCTTCTCCGGACGCTGGGAGGTCTCGGGCTACCAGGTCGTCGACGACCGCGACGACGCCGGGAGCGACCACCGGCCGCTGGTCGTCCAGCTCTCGGTCCGCGGGATGGTGAAGGACGCGTCCTGACGCTCCTCCCCGGACGCCGACTCCCCGTCCTCCTCCCCCGCTCGGCCCGTGGCGGCCCCCGCGGCCGTGCGGAGGAGGACAATAGGAGCCATGACGAACACGGAGGAGCGGACCGCCGCTCAGACGCCCGACCCCGCCGCCGCCCCGCGCCCCCGCGCCACCGCGAACCGCTCGACGACCCCCGCCTCCGACCGCTTCCGCGACTTCATCGCGTCCGGCTGGGCCGAGCGGGAGGAGCCGCTGCCTGCTCCGCGCGAGCAGGCGTCCTTCGCCGCCTCCCGCCGCGAGCGCCTCTCCGCGCTGCACACCGGCGTGCGCATCGTCGTCCCGGCGGGCCGCCTCAAGCAGCGCGCGAATGACACCGACTACCCGTTCCGTGCGCACTCGGCCTTCACCTGGCTCACCGGCTGGGGCTCCGACTCCGAGCCCGGCGCGGTCCTCGTCCTCGAGCCCGCCGGGTCCGGCCACAGCGCGACGCTCTACTTCCGCGAGCGCGCGGGCCGCGACTCCGACGAGTTCTACGCCAACCCCGAGATCGGCGAGTTCTGGATCGGGCCGCGCCCGTCGCTCGCGCAGGTCGCGAGCGATCTCGGCCTCGCCACCCGCGGGATCGCCGAGCTCGACGCGGCCCTCGACGCGCACGACGGCGTCCCCCTCGCCGTGCTGCGCGAGGCCGACCCGGCGGTGACCGGCCGTCTCGACGCGGTCGAGGCCGACGAGCGGGCGGACCGCGACGCGGCGCTCGAGCGCGACATCGCCGAGCTCCGCCTGGTCAAGGACGCCTACGAGATCGCCGAGCTGCGCGCCGCCGTCGACGCGACGGGCCGCGGCTTCGAGGACGTCCTCTCCGACCTGCCGCGCATCATCGCCCACGAGAAGGGCGAGCGCCTGATCGAGGGCGTCTTCAACGGACGCGCGCGCGCCGACGGCAACGCGGTCGGCTACGACACCATCGCCGCGGCGGGCCCTCACGCCTGCATCCTGCACTGGACGCGCAACGACGGGCCGGTGCGCCCCGGCCAGCTGGTGCTGCTGGACGCCGGCGTCGAGCAGGACAGCTACTACACCGCCGACATCACGCGCACCTTCCCGGTGGACGGCCGCTACACGGACGCCCAGCGCCAGGTTCACGAGACGGTGCGGGAGGCGGCCGACGCCGCGTTCGCGATCGTCCGACCCGGCATCCGCTTCCGCGAGGTTCACGCCGCGGCGATGGCCGTCATCGCGCGGCGCACCGCCGAGTGGGGCCTGCTGCCGGTCAGCGCCGAGGAGGCGCTCGAGGCCGACAACCAGCAGCACCGCCGCTACATGGTCCACGGCACCAGCCACCACCTCGGGCTCGACGTGCACGACTGCGCCCGGGCACGGCGCGAGATGTACCTCGACGGACTGGTCGAGGAGGGCATGGTCTTCACGATCGAGCCCGGCCTCTACTTCCAGCCCGACGACCTCACGGTCCCGGAGGAGCTGCGCGGCATCGGCGTCCGGATCGAGGACGACGTGCTCGTCACCGCCGACGGCGCCGAGAACCTCTCGGCCGGCATCCCGCGCTCGGCCGACGACATCGAGGCGTGGATGGCCCGACTGGCCCGCTGAGCCCGGTCGCCCGCGGGGAGCCCCGGCCGCTCAGGCGGCGAGGGGCAGCGCGAACTCCCCGCGGGCGGCGGCGAGCGCCAGCCCGTCGAGCAGCGTCGCCAGCTGACCGGCGGGAGCGTCCGGGTCCTCGGGGTGCCACTGCACGCCCACGAGGGGGGCCGCGACGTGCTCGACGGCCTCGATCACGCCGTCCTCCGCCCGGGCGACGACCCGCAGCCCCGGAGCGAGGAGGTCGACCGCCTGGTGGTGCGCGCTCTGCACCGCGAGCGCCTCGGACCCGAAGAGCCCGCCGAGCACGGAGCCCGCCGCGAGCCCGACCTCGTGCCGGTGCATGCGCTGGTGAGCGGGGGCCGCCGCGTTGACGTGCTCCGCCTCCGGACCCAGGTCCTGCACCAGCGTGCCGCCGAGCGCGACGTTGACGATCTGCAGGCCGCGGCAGATGCCCAGCAGCGGGGTCCGGCGGGCCAGTGCCCGGTGCACCAGCGCGATCTGGGCGGCGTCCGCGCGCTCCGCGTGGGGGCCCTCGGCCGGGTAGCCGCGGTCGGCGCCGTACTGCTCGGGAGCGATGTCCTCGCCGCCCGCGAGGACGAGGGCGTCCGCCCCCGCCGTGCGCGCCAGCAGCTCCTCCGTGCCCAGCTCCTCGGCGGCGAAGCGCTCCGCCCGCCAGCCGCGCTCGTGCGCGAGGGCGAGGATGCGGCCGTTCAGGATCTGCACGTAGGCGTGGTACTCCTCGCGGCCCGGTCGCACGCGGGCGACCTCGACGATGGCGAGTGAGCGGGTCATGACTCCATCCTGGGCACGCCGCCGCCGCCGGTCGAACCGCCGTGTCACGCGGTGTCACACTCCGGCCGTACGATCACGGAGTGACCTCGCCGAGCCCGTCCCTCCTGGAGCGCGTGCAGCAGGCGCGCTCCGAGGTCTCCGTCCTCGCCGGGACCACTCCCGAGCGCCGGGTCCGACCGCTGCGCGAGGCCGTCGAGCACGTCGCCGCCGGCGGCTCCCCCGATCCCGACGCCCTGCTCGACGCGGTCGACTCGCTGGTCGGGCTCGTGACCCGCGCCGAGGTGCAGCTGAGCGGCGTCGAGCGCTCCGTGCGGGACGACCTGGAGCGGGCCGCCACCCTCTCCGACCTGCGCACCTCGGCGCAGCTCGCCTCCGCCGCCGACGTGGCCGTCGCGTGCGCCGCGGCACGGTCGCTCCTCCTCGACGCCGACGACGCCCGGTCGGCCGGCGCCCGCCACGATCCGGCCGCGCTGCTGGTCCTGCTGCTCGACGCCGACTCCGCTCTGGACGCCGTCGTCTCCGGGTACCGCGAGCCGCGGGCCCAGGCCGAGCGCCAGCTCCTCCTGTTCGAGGCGGCGCGCACCGCGGCCCGGCTCGGTGCCGAGTCGGTGCTGCTCCTGGCCGCCGTGCACGGCGAGCGCATCACCGCGGCACCCCGGATCCTCGCGGAGGAGACGCTCGGGCAGCTGAACACCGCGGTGCGCCGTGCGGCAGGCGATCCGGCCGGCGCTCTGGACGAGGCCCGCGCCGCCGCCGACCGCGCCCGCTCCGCGCTCGACGAGGCCCTGGTCGACCTCGACGGCGCACCCCCGTCGCTCCGCCCAGCAGCCGTTCCCGGAGGCCTGCCCGCGGCCTGAGCACGCAGGCACCCGGCACCGGCGCGCGTGCCATAGTGAGGGACATGGCCTCCTTCCTCGTCGTCCCCCAGTGGCAGGGCTCGGCGTCGACGCGCGCGATGCGCCTCGTCGACGGAGCCGAGGCGATCCGGGGAGATCTGCCCTCCTCCGCCACCACGACCCTCGACATCCCCGCCGAGGCGGGCGACGCCCAGGACACCGGCATCCGCCGCTACGCCTCGGTCGCCACCGTCGCCGAGCGGGTGCGCGAGGCCCTCTCGGGCCGCACCGGTCCCGTGATCACGATCGGCGGCGACTGCGGCGTCGAGTTCGCGGCGATCGGGCACGCCGTGCGCTCGGCACCGGGCCCGGTCGCGCTGGTCTGGCTCGACGCCCACCCGGACGCGCACACTCCCGAGTCCTCCCCCAGCGGCGCCTTCTGCGGCATGGTCCTCTCGGCCGCGCTGGGACGCGGCGTCGGCCTCCTGAGCGCGGGCGCCGAGGAGCGGGTGGCCGACGAGCGCGTCGTCCTCGGAGGTGTCCGCTCCGCCGACGACGGCGAGCTCGAGCGGCTGGTCGAGCGGGGCGCCGCGGTGCTGCCCGCGGACGCCCTCGACCCGGAGTCGCTCGTCGCGGCGGTCGAGGCGACCGGTGCCGCCTCCGTCTACGTGCACCTCGACCTGGACGTGCTCGACCCCGCCGATCTCGCCGGGCTGTTCGACCCGGTGCCCTTCGGCGTGCCCGCCTCGCGCCTCGTCGCGAGCCTCGACGCCCTCCGGTCCCGCTTCCCGCTCGCGGGCGCCGGCGTCACCTCGTTCGCCCCGTCGTCGCCGACCGCGGCCGAGGACGACCTGCCCACGATCCTCCGCCTCCTCGGCGCTCTGTCCCGCGGGGCCTGAGAGAGCCCTGCCATCGGCGCGCAAGCCCGAGCGCGTGTCGGCGGCACCCGGCAAGATGGTCGGACGCGACCGAGCGGAGGAACGATGAGCGACGAGAGACCGCGCGTGCGCACCGAGCGGCGCGGGACCGTGCTCGCGATCGTGCTGGACCGGCCCGAGAAGCGCAACGCCGCCGATCTGCGGCTGCTCGCGGAGCTGGCGTCCGCGTACGGCGAGCTCGACCGCGACCCGGAGCTGCGCGCCGGCGTCGTCCTCGCCGAGGGCGGGCACTTCACGGCCGGGCTCGACCTCGCCGACATCGGGCCCCGCCTGGGCTCCGACGGCCTCGACTTCGTGCCCGAGGGCGGTCTCGACCCCTGGGGCCTGCGCACCCGCCCCGTGAGCAAGCCGGTGGTCATCGGCCTCCAGGGCACCTGCCTCACACTCGGCATCGAGCTCGCGCTCGCGAGCGACGTCGTCCTCGCCGAGCGGTCCACCCGCTTCGGCCAGATCGAGGTCGCCCGCGGCATCCTGCCCTTCGGCGGAGCGACGCTGCGCTTCCCCCGCGCCGTCGGCTGGGGCGACGCGATGCGCTGGATCCTCACCGGCGACCTCTTCGACGCCGAGGAGGCCCACCGCATCGGCCTCGTGCAGCAGGTCGTCCCCGACGGGACGGTCGCCGAGGCGGCCTGGGCGCTGGCCGCCCGGATCGCCGCGCAGGCGCCGCTCGCCGTGCAGGCCGCCCTGGCCAGTGCCCGGCTCGCGGTCGCCGCGTCCGACGCCGAGGCCGCGGCCGCGCTCCCCGGGGCGCTCGCGCGTCTCGCGGCGTCCGAGGATGCGCGCATCGGCACCGAGGCCTTCCTCCAGCGCACGAGGGCGGAGTTCACCGGACGATGAGCGACGAGAGCACCACCGTCACGGCGCCCGGCGGCTCCTCCCTCGAGGCGCAGCAGGAGCGGGCCGCGCAGCAGCTCGAGATCCGGCTCCGCTACGGCGACCAGGTGTGGGAGTTGCGCGAGGTCGACCACTTCGCCGTCTTCTCCCGCCGCAGCACCGCACGACGGGCCGGGCGCGTCCTCGTGGCCTCCGGCTTCCAGATCGCGATCTCGCGGCTGAGGCTGAGGCAGGTCCTCGTCGCGAGCCACCACGCCGCGGTCGACGAGGAGTCGACCACCGCGTTCCTCCGCCAGGTGATCGAGGCGGTCGAGAGCCACGGCGGCCGCTACGACGGCTGGCGGGCCGAGATCGTGCCGGCGCATTGAGCGCCGGGCACCCACCGACGACGGGGCTCGACGCCTCCGAGAACCCCAGGGAGACAGCATGAGCAGCACGACGGACGAGTTCGACGTCATCGTCATCGGAGCAGGGCCGGTGGGCGAGAACCTCGCGGACCGCGCGGTCCAGGGCGGCCTCACCGCGGCCGTCGTCGAGAGCGAGCTCGTCGGGGGCGAGTGCTCCTACTGGGCGTGCATGCCCTCGAAGGCGCTGCTGCGGCCGCCGATGGCGCTCCGCGCCGCCCGTGATCTCCCCGGCGCGGCGCAGGCGGTGAGCGGAGGAGTCGACGTGCCCGCGCTCCTGGCCCGCCGCGACTCCTTCACCAGCCACTTCGACGACCACGGCCAGGTGCAGTGGCTCGAGGGCGCCGGCATCGAGCTCGTCCGCGGGCACGGCCGCCTGAGCGGCGAGCGCGAGGTCACCGTGACCGGACCCGACGGCGAGGTGCGCGTGCTCCGCGCCCGCTCCGCCGTCGCCGTCGCGACCGGCACCACCGCCGTCGTCCCCGACATCCCTGGCCTGCGCGCGGCATCCCCCTGGACGAGCCGCGAGGCCACCTCAGCCGAGGAGGTGCCGCCGCGCCTCGTCGTCATCGGCGGCGGAGTCGTCGCGACCGAGATGGCGACCGCCTACGCCGGCATGGGCTCCTCCGTCACGCTCGTCGCCCGCAGCGGACTCCTCGCGCCGTTCGAGCCCTTCGCCGGCGAGCTCGTCGGCTCGGCGCTCCAGGAGCTCGGCGTCGACCTGCGCCTCGGCGACTCGCCCGTCTCGGTCGAGCGCCGGTCCGACGGCACCGTGGCGGTGACGCTCGAGGGCGGCGACGTCATCGAGGCTGACCAGGTGCTCGCCGCGACCGGCCGCGCCCCGCACACCCGCGACGTCGGCCTCGAGACGGTGGGCCTCGAGCCCGGCTCCTCGCTGACGGTCGACGACACGATGCTCGCGCTGGGCGGCGACGGTGCTCCCCTCGGCGGCGGGCGTCCGTGGCTCTACGGGGTCGGCGACGTGAACCACCGCGCACTGCTCACGCACCAGGGCAAGTACCAGGCCCGTGCGGCCGGCGACGTGATCGTCGCGCGCGCCACCGGTGCCGAGGTCCACGACGCCCCCTGGGGAGCGCACGTCGCGACCGCGGACCACGAGGCCGTGCCGCAGGTCGTCTTCACCGACCCCGAGGTCGCGTCCGTCGGCCTCACCGCCGCGGGCGCCGAGAAGGCCGGCTACCGAACCCGCGTCGTCGACTACGAGATCGGCTCGGTCGCCGGCGCCGCCCTCGCCGCCGACGGCTACACGGGCACCGCGAGGATGGTCGTGGACGAGGACCGGAAGGTCGTCCTCGGCGTCACCTTCGTCGGCAAGGAGGTCGGCGAGCTGATCCACTCCGCGACGATCGCCGTCGTCGGCGAGGTGCCGCTCTCGCGCCTCTGGCACGCGGTCCCCTCCTATCCGACGATCAGCGAGGTCTGGCTGCGGCTGCTCGAGACCTACGGACGCGACAGCGCGTGAGCGCGCTCCGTCGAGCCGTCGCGACGGTGGCCCTGGATCCGGCGATCACCCGGCCCGGCTACCTCTTCGCGTGCGCGGTCGGACTCGCCTGGGGCGCGCTGTGGAGCACGGGCCCGATCCGGCGCAGCCACGGCCTCGTCGTCTTCACCGGTCTGCCCTCCTGGGCGTTCGGCCGCGGAGGGTCCTGCGTCGGCACGAGCTACCTCACGGGCACCAACGTCTCCGACAGCGTCCTCGAGCACGAGGCCGTGCACAAGGAGCAGTGGCGGCTCTACGGGATGTGGTTCCCGTTCGCGTACACGGTGGCGGGTCGCGATCCGCTGCGCAATCGATTCGAGATCGAAGCCGGTCTCGAGAAGGGCGGATATCTCCGTGGTCACTGACATGACGGGGCGCGTCGTCGTCCTCACCGGAGCGAGCTCCGGCATCGGCCGGGTCGCGGCGGGAGCGCTGGCGTCCGCCGGTGCCCGCGTGGCCGTGGTCGGGCGGAACCCCGAGCGCACCCGCGCGGTCGCCGCCGACGTGGGAGGGGACGCGTTCCTGGCCGACTTCGACCGGCTCGACGACGTCCGCGCCCTGGCCGACGGCCTCCTCGAGCGCTACGAGCGGATCGACGTGCTGGCGAACAACGCGGGCGGGCTCGTCTCCCACCGCGCCGAGACGGTCGACGGCCACGAGCGGACGATCCAGAGCAACCATCTCGCGCCGTTCCTGCTCACGCGGCTCCTGCTCCCGCGGATGATCGAGACCTCGAGGGAGCGGGCCGGCGTCCGCGTCGTCTCCACGGCGAGCCTCGCGAACCGCTTCGGTCGCCTGAGGCTCGACGACCTCGACAACCGCCGCGGTCCGTGGCTCGGCGGCTGGCGGGCGTACGGCACGTCGAAGCTGGTGACGATCCTCTTCATCCGCGAGCTGGCGGAGCGGCTGCTGACGACGTCGGTCGACGCGTACTCGTTCCACCCGGGCGTCGTCTCGACGAGCTTCGGCGCCGACAGCACGATGATGAAGCTGATGACGAGCCTCTCGGTCGGCTCCTTCGGCATCTCCGCCGAGGCGGGTGCGGTGCCGCTGATCACCCTCGCCTCCGAGCCCGACGTCGGCGCCGCCAGCGGCACCTACTTCGACCAGCTGACGCCGCACGGCTCCCTGAACCCCCAGGCCCGCGACCGCGCTCTCGCCCACGACCTCTGGACTCTCTCCAGCCGCCTCGTGGGCGTCTCCCCCACCCTGTAGCCGCTGCCGCTCCCCGCCGCCGCCGACTCGGCGCGGGGCGGCGCGGAGCACCCGGCGCGCTCGCCGGGAGGATCTCGACACCCCCTCTCCGAGGGCTGCCCGATCAGCAGGTCTGTGCGCGGTCGCCCGACTCGGTGTGTGCCCGCGAGCTTCTCGATCAGCCGCGAGATCGGTCGGGGTGGATCTCGATACTCCCTCTCCGAGGGCTGCCCGATCAGCATGTCCGGGCGCGATCGCCCGACTCGCCGGGCACCCGAGGACCGCTCGATCACGCGCGAAATCCGTCGGCAATGACTCTCGAAGCGCCCTCTGCGAGGTCCACTCGATCAGCATCGTCCTCCGCGGTCGCGCCCCCGGCGCGCCGTCCCCCGCGGCCGCGCCCCCGGCGCGCCGCACCCCTACGAGCAGCGCCCGGAGCGTCGCAGGGCGACGTTCTGCAAGGCGGAGGAGGAAGCGATACCGGCGGTATCGCGCCCGACGACAACGCCGCAGAACGTCGCCCTGCGGCGCTCCGGGTCAGTTGGACTCTTGGCGGCCGAGGCGCCAGTACCCCATGAACGCCACGCGCTTCCGGTCGAGTCCGAGCTCGGTGACGAGGCAGCGGCGGATCAGCTTCACGGCGCCGGCTTCTCCGGCGATCCAGGCGTAGAGGCCGGGGTCGGTGCTCTCGTCGGGGACCTCCCAGAGCATCTCGTGGTCGACGTCGATGTCGCTGACGTCGACGCCGCGGTGGTGGGCGGTGAGGAAGCGGGTGGCCCAGGCGCGGACCGCGTCGCCGAGGGCCGCTCCGGGGGCTGCCGCGTCGGCGCGGACGATCCAGGTGACGTGGACGCCGGCGGGGTGGTGGAGCGGGAGGCGGTCGTGGGCGGTGGGGACCTCGAGGAACGCAGCTCCGGTGGCGTCGTCGTCGAGGCTCTCGAGGATCGCGGCGATGGCGGGGACGGCCGTCTCGTCGCCGGCGAGGAGGAGGGAGGTGGCGGCGCCGGGGTGGAACTCCACTCCGCCGCCGGGGAGGTCGGAGCGCGTGTCGGGCGCGATGATGACGATCTGGTCGCCGGCGCGGGCGCTCTCGACCCAGGCGGAGGCCGGTCCGGTGTCGCCGTGGGCGGCGAAGTCGATGTCGACCTCGGCGTCCTCGGGGCGGACGGCGCGGATGGTGTAGGTGCGGAGCGGGTTCCGGAGCTCGTCGGGGAGCTGTCGCCAGCGGCCGTACCAGTCGGGGTCGAGTCCGTCGGGTCCGTCGGGGTCCGAGACGGAGGCGAGGAAGGCGGGGGCGTCGGAGGCGGCGGTGGGGACGACGAGCTTGATGCGCTGGTCGGGGCCGGTGCAGCCGACGTGGTCGAGGCCGGTGCCGGTGAGGGTCACGCGGATGAAGTGCGGGGCGATCCGGGTCGCTGCGGCGACGGTCGCGAGGTACGGCCGGTAGGCCGGTCGGGCGGGGGCGGCGGTCGTCGGAGGCATCGCCTCAGTCTCGCACAGAAGGTAAGCCTTGCCTAACACTCCGCCGGGACGCCCGGCGGACGGTCAGCGCGCGGCGTGCTCGGCGGAGGTGCGCAGGCGCGCCTCCACGTCGGCGGCGAGCTCGGCGACGACGGGGCCGGCCCCGCCGATCCAGGCGCAGAAGTCGTGGCGGCCGTCGGCCCACGGGTAGTCGCCGTCGACGACCGACATCTCGCCGACCCAGGCCCGGACCGCGCGGTCGAGCGCGACTCCGCGGGAGCAGCGCTCACCGGTGCCGGGGGCGCCCGAGCGCTCGGAGCGGCCGAGCCAGGTGACGCAGACCCGTCCGGGGGCGGCGAGCGGCGGCAGTCCGCGCGCGTCGTCGACCTCGACGAAGACCTGGCCGCGGGCGTTCGCGGGGAGGGTGTCGAGGATGCTCTGGATCCACGGCACGACGGTCTCGTCGCCCGCGATCAGGAACTGCTTCACGTCGACCGGCGCGGAGCCGTCGCGGTCCTCGAACATGCACATCGTGTTCGAGTATAGGCAAGGCTTACCTCAGTGACCAGAGCCGGACCTGACCATCCGCCGTGCGGCCGCGCCCGGACCCGTCACGACTGCGGCCTGCCCCGTCACCACTGCGGCGGGTGCCGCCTCTGCCAACGCGCCCGCCGCTCGAGCTGTGCGCCGATCGCCAGCAGCGTCGCCTCGCCGCCGGGTCGCCCGATCAGCTGGACTCCCATCGGCAGGCCCTCCTCCGTGGTGCTCAGCGGAAGGGTGATCGCGGGGAGGCCGCTCACGTTCACGAAGGACGTGTACGGCGTGTAGAGACACTGCTGCTCGAAATTGCGCTCGGGATCCTCGAGGTCGTACCAGCCGACGGGGCGCGGCGTCATCGCCAGCGACGGCGTCAGGACCGCGTCGACGCCGGAGAACGCCGCGATCACCGCGCGCTCGTAGCCCGAGAGCCAGGACGCCGCCTCGACGATCTCGCGGGCGGAGCGCCGGCGTCCCTCCTCCACCAGCCAGCGGGTCAGCGGCTCCAGCAGATCGAGGTCCGCGCCCTCGACGGGCAGGGTCGCCGCGCCGCTCTGCCACAGCGTCCGGAACGCGGCGGGGTACGGGGCGCTCGGGGGCAGCGACGCCTCCTCGAGCCCGTGGCCGACGGCGGCCAGCGCGGCGATCCCCTCGTCCAGCGCGGCGCGCGCCTCCGGAGCGAGAGCGATCTCGTACTCCTCGTCCCAGGGCGAGTCCGTCAGCACGCCGATCTGGAAGCGCCCCTCTCCGCGCACCGCGGCGCCGAGGAACGAGCCGTCGCCGTCACCGGGCGCGCCGAGCGACCAGCGCTGCGGAAGGCGGCCGTTCGTCCGCTCCAGCATGCCCTCGAGCAGGAGGCCCGCGTCGGCGACCGAGCGGGTGATCGGCCCGGCGACCGTCAGGCCGCCGACCCCGCCGATGCCGGAGAGCGCGGCGACGCGTCCGCGGGAGGGCTTCAGTCCTACCAGGCCGCAGGCCGCGGCGGGGATGCGGATGGACCCGCCGCCGTCCGAGGCGGGGGCGAACGGCAGCAGTCCCGCGGCGACGGCGACCGCCGCTCCTCCGCTGGATCCGCCGGCCCCGAGGCGGGTGTCCCAGGGCGTGACGGCGGGCGGGCCGATCCGCGTCTCGGTGTAGGAGGGCATCCCGAACTCGGGCGCCGCGGTCTTGCCGAGGCTGACCGCTCCCGCCGCGTCGAGCACCTCGACGATCTCGTCGGAGGCGGTGGGCACGTGGTGCTCGCGCAGCCGGGATCCGAATGCGGTCCGCACGCCCGCGCGCCGCCAGAGGTCCTTGTCGCCGCTCGGCAGGCCCCAGAGCGGAGCGGTGCCGGGCCCGGTGCCGAGCGATGACGCCCGCTCCCGCGCCCGATCGGCGGTCACCGTGGCGAAGGCGCCCAGCTCCCCGTTCCACCGCTCGATCCTGGCGAGGTAGTGATCGGCGAGCTCGAGAGGCGTGACCTCTCCGCGCTGCAGCCAGTCCCACTGCTCCTGGGCGCTGAGGTGGTGGAGTTCGAACATGGAACGACCCTATTCCGCCGCTCCGGGGAGCCGGCGGAACAGGGTCGTGGGGGTCAGGCCGCGCGGCGGCCGCTCTCGCTCGCCTCGTCGATGCCCTTCCGGGCGCCGTCGGGCACCACGGTGTCGCGGTCGATGCGGGCGCCGGTCGCGATCACGGCCGAGCGTCCGATGCGGGAGTAGCTCCCGATCCGCGCCCCCGGCCCGATGATCGCCTCGGGCCCGACGTGCACGTTCGCGCCGATGAAGGCGCTGTGCCCGATCATGGCGTCGCGGTCGACCCAGCTGCCCGCGCCGATCCAGGCGCGCTCGCCCACGGTCGCGCCGGGCTCCACGTAGGCGCCGGTCTCCACGTACGCGGTCGCCGAGACGCGCGATCCGGGAGCGACCATGCCGCGTCCGTTCGCGTGGCGGCGGTAGACGATCTCGTCGTCACTGCCGCGCGCCCCTCGACCCTTGTTCATCCCTGTTCCTGCCATCTGCCTCTGGCTCCTCCGAGCTGTCCGGTGGGCGGGGCGCCGAGCCCCGTCCCGTCATCGGTAGACAACAGCGGCGAGCGCCCGCGCATTCCCCGTTCGGGGGGCGCTGGCGCGGTGTGGAGGCGGGGCGGCGGGCGGGTCGGCGGGCGGAGCGGAGAGCGGGCGTCGGAGCGGACCCGCGCGGGCATCCCCGGAGCGTCACTCCACCGCGTCGGCGACCGCGGTCACGACCGCGCGGAACCGGTCCGGCGCCTCGCGGATCCGCCGCCGGAGGAGGACCCCGGCGAGCGCCGACGAGGCGGGTGCGGCGACCAGCTCGCACTCGACCCGGGCCCCCTCCTCGTCCGCCAGGACCCGCCACTGCTCGACGCCGAGCACGGGGAGTCGGCGCTCGAGCCCGCTCCCCCGCCGCTCGTACGCGCCGTCGGCGGCGAGGACGTCCGCGAGGGCGGCGAGCACCGGGGCGGGGTCGGCGTGGAGGACGGAGGCGAGGGCGAGGAGGCTGCGCACGGCGGCAGTCTCGCACGCCCCCGCGTCAGGAGCGGGCGTCGAGGACGCGCCGGAGCCAGTCGAACGACGCCTTGGGCACGCGGTCCCGGCTGCGCGTGTCGACGGCCACGAGCCCGTGCGGGCGGCTGTAGCCGTGCTGCCACTCGAACGCGTCGACCAGGGTCCAGAGCTGCACGGCCTCCACCGGCAGTCCGTCGTGGACGGCCTCGGCGAGAGCGGCCAGGTGAGCCCCGAGCCAGCGGATCCGCTCCGTGTCGACGATCGCACCCTCGCGATCGGGCTCGTCGGGGTAGCTCGCGCCGAGCGCGGTCACCACCAGCGGCGGCAGGGCGTCGCCGTAGCGCTCCACGAGGGACCGCAGCACCGAGACCACCGCCCAGGGTGCGACCGGCGAGCCGTCGCCCGTGCGGTCCAGCTCCGGCCAGGGCGCCGTGTGGAAGGGGAGCGCGGGAGGAGCGCCCACCCCGGTCGGCAGCGCCGGGTCGCGGCCCGCCACGATCCGCAGCGGCGGCAGCGGCGCGACCGCGTAGAAGTCGAGCGGAGCCGAGATGCGCGCGAGGTCGACCGGATCCGCCTGCGCGAGGGCGCCGAGGAACGGCGGCAGCGCCTCCGGTCCGACCGGGTAGGACCCGGTCAGCACGGCGTCGGCCACCAGGCGGTTCCGCAGGACGTCCGCCAGGGAGGCGAAGGCGCGGTCCCGGTCGTCGTCCGAGGCGGGCTCGACCGGCGCGAGCGCGTCGACGAGGCCGATCCTCCCGGTCACCTCCGCCGCCCGCAGCGCCTCCAGCGCCACGCCGTGCCCGAGGAGCTGGTGGTGCAGCGCCGGCAGGGCGCTGAACAGCCGGCCGGCGCCCGGCGCCTGCCGCGCGAGCGCGTAGCCCTCGAGCATCACCGTCGACGGCTGGTCGAGGGTGATCCAGTCGGCGACCCGGTCGCCGAACCGCCCGCCGAGCTCGAAGGCGAGATCGCCGAAGCGGAACGCGGTGTCGCGGTTCATCCAGCCGCCGCTGAGCGCCGACGGGGTGTCGCGGTGGTGCAGGGTCAGCGCGACCCGGATCCCCGTCTCGGCGAGCCCGTCGAGCAGGCGGTCGTAGAAGCCGAGCCCTCCGCGGTCGATCGGCCCGCGGCCGTCGGGCTGCAGCCGGGGCCACGAGACCGAGAGCCGGAGCTCGTCGACGCCGAGATCGACCAGCAGCGCGAGGTCCTCGCGCCAGCGCAGGAGGAAGTCCGTCGCGATCTCGGGAGTGGCCTCCTCGGCGATCGTCCCCCGTCGCAGCGCGAAGTCGTCCCACACCGACCGGCCCCGGCCGCCCGTCTCGAGGGAGCCCTCCGTCTGGAAGGCGCTCTGCGCCAGTCCGATGCGCAGGCCCGGCGGCAGGAGCCCGCCCAGCTCGCGCGGATCGTCGAAGCGCGCAGCCTCGACGCGCACCTCCCGCCGATCGCGCCCGCGGGCCTCGTCTTCGCGCATTCCACTGTCCTCCGGATCTGATCGACGGGTATATTCTCGCGGAAGCGCTCTCCCGGATCTCCCCGACTCCCCCGACCGACTGAGACGCCTCCTCCGGATGGTGTACATCCGGGAACAGTGGTGCGGCGCGCTTGACAGCTCCCCCCTGCCCCCGTGCAATGGACGCATCGTGAAATCGGGCGTCGACGTGGCAGTACCGGGGGGTTCACCGGTCGTGCCGGTGCCCCGACTCCGCCGATCCCCGCGGCGCACGGCCGCCCTGCTGCTGGTGCTCCTCGCGGCCGTCGCCTCCGTCTCCGGGCTGGCCGCTCCGGCCGCGCAGGCCGCCGCTCTCACGATCACCGCTCCCTCCTCCGGCGCGGTCCTCAGCACGGGAGCGACGACGGTCACCGGCACGGCGACGGCCGGGGACCAGGTGCAGATCGGGCTCCGCGGCGGCGGCGACCCCCTCTGCATCACCACCGCGGGCCCCGACGGCGGCTGGAGCTGCGCCGTCTCCCTCGACGACGGGCCGGCGACCCTGGTCGCGGTGGAGCTCCTCGCCGGCGGCGGGACCACCTCGGCCGCCGTCCCGATCGCCGTCCTCAGCGCCCCCGTCATCGAGTCGGTCGACGGCTCGGCGACCTCCGCGGGCTCGGTCCGCGGCACGGCCTACCCCGGCGCGAGCGTCGCCGCGGTCTCGAACGGCGGCGCCGCGTGCCTGGCCACCGCCGACTCCGGCGGCGCATGGTTCTGCCAGCTCGCCCCCACTCCGGCGCCGGGCAGCTACCGCGTCACCGCGACGCAGACCGCCTCCTTCGCCGGCAGCGCCGCCTCGCCGGCCAGCGCGCCGGTGACCCTCGTGGTCGACACCGCTGCTCCTGCCGCCCCCGCCCTCACCTCGCCGTCGAACGGCGCCGCCCTGCCGCTCGGCGGCGCGTCCTACTCGGGGACGGGCGTGGACGGCACCCGCGCCTACGTGTACGTGGATCGGGTCAACACCTGCGACGCGGCGGTCAGCGGAGGCGCCTGGAGCTGCACCGGCGGCACGATCACGGCGGGCGCGCACCGGGTCTCCGCCATCGCCGGGGACAGCGCCGGCAACTACAGCCCGCCGAGCCCCTGGATCGACGTGACCTTCGCGGCGGCGACGACCGCTCCCACCGGCACGCCCAGCGCGACGACGCCGGCCGCCCCCGGTGCCGCGCCCACCGCACCCGGGGCCGCCGCGTCTCCCGCTCCGAGCAGTGCGGCGCCGACCGCGTCCCCGTCGCCCGTCCGCCCCGGAGAGGCCGCGCCCGCGCCCGAGGACGAGCCGACCGCCGAGCCCACCGCAGCACCGGTCCCGGCTCCAGACCAGGACGGCGGTGACGTGCCGCCGCAGCCCGCCCCCGACGCCGGATCCGAGCCGGGCGGCTGGAGCGCGGCGACCGGGATGACCACCGCGCTGTCCGCCGGATCGCCCGTCGTCTCGATGGCCGACTGGATGCGCTCCCTCGCCCTCGCTCTGCTCTCGCTCGCCCTGGTCGTCGTGCCGGCCCGCCTCGCCGCGGCCGGGCGCGCGCCCCGCGCCGAGCGCAGCTGGCACCTCACGGGCCGGAACCGCGCCGCCGTCGAGTACGACGACAAGCCGGACACCGGTCCCGCCTCGCCGCGCCTGATGGTCGTCGGGATGATCGGCTGCGCAGCCGGCCTCGTCCTGCTCTCGGGACGCGTCGACGGCCAGCCCGCCTACCTGCGCCTGCTGATCGCCGTCATCGTGGCCGTCGCCGTGGTCAACGCGGTCGCCGCCGCCGTCCCCGCGCTGGTCGGCCGACGGATCGGCGTCAGCGGGATCGGCGTCGTCGCCGCTCCGCGCGCGCTGCTCCTGGTCGCGGCGGCCGCTCTCGTCTCGCGCTTCGCGGGACTGGACCCGGCGCTCCTCTTCGGCGTGGTGATCGGCCTCGTCCTCCCCGAGGGCGCATCCGCCGTCGACCGGGCGAAGCTCTCCACCGTCCGCGTCGTCTCGCTGCTGGGCCTCGCCGGACTCGCCTGGGGCGCCTCCGCCGTGGTCCCGCCCGACGGCTCGTTCGGCTCCGTGCTCGCCGCGGAGGTGCTCAGCGCGACCACGCTGATCTCGGTCGGCTCGAGCGTGGTGCTGCTGTTCCCGGTCGGGCGCCCCGCCGGCCGCAGCATCCTGCGCTGGTCCCCGCTGCTCTGGCTCGGGCTCACGCTCCTCGCGACGACCGTGCTGTTCGTGCTGCTCACCCCGACCATCGCGTCCTGGTCGACCGACGGTGGAGCGGGTCCGGTGCTCTTCGCCGTCGTCGCCTTCAGCGCGGTGTGCACGTCGATCTGGGCCTGGCGGCGCTTCGTCGAGTCGGAGTAGCCGGGCTCGGAGCCCGCTCAGCCGATCGAGACGGGCCGGTCGAGGTCGTCGCCCGGCAGCACGTCGGCCACGGCGCCGACGGTCAGCTCGCGCAGCGTCGCGATGCCGCCGTAGACGCCGAGGAACGCGGTATCGGCCGCGTCGCGTCCCGTCGCGATCCGCACGAGGCTCGACCGCGGCGCGAGCGTCGTCGCGTCGACCGCGCGCCACTCCCCCTCGATCCAGGCCTCCGCGACCGCGTGGAAGTCCATCGGCTGCAGTCCCGGCGCGTACACGGCCGCCAGTCGGGCGGGCACGTCCAGCGCCCGGAGGAGGGCGACGACGAGGTGCGCGAAGTCGCGGCAGACGCCGCGGCGGGCGAGCAGCGTCCGCTCGGCCCCGTCCGTCGGAAGGCTCGAGCCGGGGACGTACGCCAGCCGCGTGCCGACCCAGGAGCTCACCGCGTGCAGGAGGTCCGCCCCGGCGAGGCCGGCGAACTCGGCCCGGGCCGTCGCCCACAGCACGTCCGACTCGGCGTAGCGGCTCGGCCGCAGGTACCGCAGCCGGTCCACCTCGTCGCCCTCGAGCGGATCGAGGCGTCCCAGGACGCGCGCGGAGTAGTCCACGACGAGGTGCCCGACCGGCGCGTCGAGCACGTGCAGCCGGGTGCCGTGCTGGTCGATCACCTCGCGAGCGGCGAGCGGGCGGCCGTCGACGGTGAGCGTCAGCGACTCCTCCGCCCCGTACGCGTCGGCCACCGCGATCGAGAGGACGAGGGCGGCCGGAGCCGCGACGTCGAGGGTCAGGTGGGCCGAGACGTCGCGCTGCATGGGGCTCTTCTCCGGGGCGTGGCGGGTGGGGGTCAGGCGCCCTGCTCGCCCTTCGGCGGCGGGGTGGGGGCGGCGTCCGGCTCCTGCACGAGCTGCAGCCCGCCGGACGAGTTCGCCGAGACGGTCAGCAGGTCGATCCAGGTGCGGTTGATCGAGGGGACCCGTCCGCCGAAGTACTTGAAGTAGAGGGGCACGGAGGGGTCGAGCCAGATGCTCGAGCGGCCGTCGCCGACCGCGGGGTCGTCCCGCCAGGAGAAGAAGAAGCTCTCGCGGCGGCGCAGCTTGTTGGCGATGACGATCTGGACGTGCGTGAGCGTGCGGTCGTCGAACTCGATCTCGACTCCCGAGGCTCCGTAGAGCAGCTTCCCCATGGGGGCCTCCCGGCCGCCCGTCGCCGGGCGGTGCATGACGGTGCCCGCGGGCACGAGAAGCGGGACCGTTCCGGCGCCCGCCGTGGACCGGGCGGCTCGCATCCGGACGCGGGCGCCCGGGCTCGGAACCGCCCGGTGACGACTCTAGGCGAGGCGGCGCGGGCGCGCGGGATCCTCGTCCGATTCCCGAACACCGGGCTCCTCCGGCCGGAAGGACGACCGGTCCGGAGGCGCGCCCGGCGCCCTGCCGGATCCGGGCGAGACGCGCCGGGGCGCTGCCGCGCGCATGTCGGAGGTCGGACGTACGGTACCCGCATGATCGAATGCGCACTCTGCGGAACCGACGCCGTCGTCCTCGACCGCTCCGGCGGCCGCGACACCGAGGAGGAGCTCGTCGTGCTCTGCGCCGACTGCACCCCGGGCGAGATCACCCAGGCCCTCGAGGCCGGGCTGCTCGAGCCCGCTCGACGCAGCGCGCACGCCCGCGCCGCCTAGAGAGCGGCACGTCGGACGGAGTGCCCCCACTGGGACTCGAACCCAGACTGAGACGATTTTAAGTCGTCTGCCTCTGCCGATTGGGCTATGGGGGCGACCACCGGGAGGAGCGACCCTCCCGGCGGCGGTGTCAGGACTTGGCGGGCTCGCCGCCGACCGGGACCGGAGCACCGGCCTGGCCGGGGATCTGCGCCGGGGCCTGCGCGGCCGGAGCCTCGGCGGCCGGGGCCGCCGGACGCGGACGCGACGCGTAGGTCTCGAAGGAGCCGCGGGGGTACTCGCGGGCCTCGATCGAGGCGATGTCGCGGCCGAGCCAGAGGTTGTTCCACCAGCCCCAGACCACGCGGAACTTGCGCTCCCACGAGGGCATGGCGAGACCGTGGTAGCCGCGGTGCATCACCCAGGCGGGGAAGCCCTTCACGGCGATCTTGCCGGACTGGAACACGCCGATGCCGATGCCCAGGCCCGCGACCGCGCCGAGGTTCTTGTGCACGTAGTCGACCGGCTCCTCGCCGCGGAGCACCGCGGTGATGTTCTTGGCCATGAGCTTGCCCTGGCGGACGGCGTGCTGGGCGTTCGGCACGCAGAAGCCGCCGACGCCGCCGCCGGTGAGGTCGGGGACGGCCGTCGCGTCGCCGGCGCCCCAGGCGCCCTCGACGAGCACGTCGTCGTGGCCGACGCGGAGGTCGGCGCGCACGCGCAGGCGGCCGCGCTCCTCGATGGGCAGGTCGGAGTTCTTGATCGACGGGTTCGCCATGACGCCCGCGGTCCAGATGATGAGGTCCGACTCGAAGCTCTCGCCCGTCGACAGCTGGATGACGCCGTTCTCGGCCGACTTGAGCTGCGTGTCGAGGTGCACGGTGGCGCCGCGCTGGTCGAGGTTCTTCAGCACCCAGTGGCTCGTCTCGAGGGCGACCTCGGGCATGATCCGGCCCATCGCCTCGATGAGGTGGAACTGCGTCTCCTCGAAGTCGATCTCGGGGTAGCGCTTGAGCAGCGCGCTCGCGAAGGAGCGCAGCTCGGCGAAGACCTCGATGCCCGCGAACCCGCCGCCGACGACCGTGACGGTCAGCAGGCGCGAGCGCTCGGGGCCGGCGGGGAGCGACGCGGCCTTGTCGAAGTTCGTGAGCATGCGGTCGCGGATCGCGGTCGCCTCCTCGATCGTCTTCAGGCCGATCGCGTTGTCGGCGACGCCCGGGATCGGGAAGGTGCGCGAGACGGAGCCGGCGGTGACGACGATCTGGTCGTACTCGAACTCGTAGGGCTCGCCCACGGTCGGGGTGATCGTCGCGGTGCGGTTCGCGTGGTCGATCTTCGTCACCTTGGCGGCGAGGATCGCGGTCTTCTTGAGGTGGCGGCGGAGCGAGACGATCGCGTGGCGCGGCTCGATCGACCCCGCGGCGACCTCGGGGAGGAAGGGCAGGTACGCCATGTAGGGCAGCGGGTCGACGATCGTGACCTCTGCCTCGTGCGGGCGGAGCTGCTTCTCGAGCTTCCACGCGGTGTAGAAGCCGGCGTAGCCGCCTCCGACGATCAGGATTCTGGGCACGGTTGACTCTCCAAGAGGGATGGACAATGCGAACACCCTCACGCAATGCGAAGTGCCCGCTCTCGATGCGGTGGGCAGCACTGACCCCGACTGGGAATCAGCTTAGCGAAGAGCGCGCCGGTGGTGGCGCCTCCGTGGCTCCGGTAGGAGCGGCTACGCGTCGAGCGGCCTGCAGGCGCAGCGCTCGGGAGACCAGTCGGCGCGGGCCAGGGCCAGATCGCCGATCGGATTGACGCCGGGGCCCGCCGCGAGGGCGTGCGCGGCGAGGGCGTGGAGGCACTTCACCCGCGAGGGCATGCCCCCGGAGGAGATGCCCGCGATCTCGGGGACGGAGCCGACGCTCTCGCGGTCGGCCAGGAACGCCCGGTGCGCAGCGGCGTACGCCTCGCGCAGCTCCTCGTCCTCGGCGAGCATCGCGTTGTACTCGACCATGACCTGGGTGGCCTCGAGCTGCGAGATCGCGGCCGTCGCGGCGGGGTGGGTCAGGTAGTAGAAGGTGGGGAACGGCGTGCCGTCGGACAGGCGGGGGCTCGTGGAGACCACCGTCGGGTCGCCGCAGACGCAGCGTGCGCTGATCCCGACGACGTCCCGGGCGGGACGGCCCAGCTGGGCGGAGACGACCGCGATGTCGCGCTCGGACGGCGGATCGAAGGGGGGCGTGGTCACGGGGGCTCCAGAGGACGGACGGCCGGGAGGACGCTCCAGTGTACGCGGGGCCGGGCGGGAGCGACGGGGTCGGGCGGGAGCTACGGAGTCGGGCAGGAGCTACGGAGTCGGTGTCAGCTCGTCGGCGGTCGGCTCGCCGAGGCCCGAGACCGCGATCGAGGACAGCAGGGAGCCGGCCCAGTCGCTCGGGGTCTCCTGCACCGTGTCGCTCGCGGGCTGCTGCGCCTGCTGGGCGAGCGTCACGTCGTCGAGCACGAGGTAGCTCACCTCGCCGGGCATCACGAAGTACAGCCGCTCGCGGGCCTGCGCGCGGATGAACGCCGGGTCGGACCAGCGGGTGCGCTGCTCGTCGAGGTTCTGCGCCTGGGTCTTAGCCGCGTCGACCGAGCGCTGCAGCTCGGCGATCTCGGCGCGCTGCTCGACGAAGTTCTTGATGCTCGGGGCGAGCACGACCACCGCGAGGATCATGATCCCCATCACCAGCAGCGTGAAGCCGGAGCCGCGGACGCCGGCGATCCACGCGGACGAGGGCGGGGCGGGCGGCTGCTTCGGGC